>NZ_PDOF01000005.1 GCF_003226345.1 Alteribacter lacisalsi
CGTGTTACTCACCCGTCCGCCGCTGACGTCAGGGGAGCAAGCTCCCCATCAGTCCGCTCGACTTGCATGTATTAGGCACGCCGCCAGCGTTCGTCCTGAGCCAGGATCAAACTCTCCGTAGAAAGTTTGATGTCACTGACATCAAAATAAAAATTTATTGACGGGATATCTTAAAATATCCCACGTTTCGCTTGGCTTTTTGTTTAGTTTTCAAAGGTCAAACCGCATCGCGCCGGGCTTTATGAGCCATTGCTGAATGCCGTTTTATTTTGTCGCTCTGTTTCGCGGCGACTTAACTAATATACCATGTTCGTTAAGTCCGCGTCAACACTTTTTAAAAAGTTTTTTCTGTGCTGTCATTTTTGCGCTTCTCTCTCGGCGACGTTTAATAATATACCACGGTTTATTTCAGAAGCGCAACCCTCTTTTTTAAAAACAACAGAAATATTTTTACCTCGGTTCTCTGCGCTTATACAGAGAATCTTCAAACATATTCTGAACCGTCTTGCTCCTATATGAAAGCAATCAGGAGAACCTTGATTATCTTACCCCCAAAAGAAGAACGGGTCAATCTCTTTTTCTCAATTCTCCTCCATTAGCTCTGATACCTTGTTCACTTATCTGAAAGCAGACACTCACGGAAATATATTTTGGATTGTGATAGATGAAAATGGCCAGTAGGTTACGTATGGAGCTGCACGCCTGCAGTGAGACTGCTGCGGCATCTCGGGAAGCGAACGAAAGATGTGAAGTGAAGCGTCCGTTTATTCATTTCCAAAATAGCTTAAAGAAAAAAGTCCGCCTCTTAACAGAGACGGACAATAGATTGTATCTTTATTGTATTTACTGCTCTTCAGATCCCTGGTGACGCATTTGAGGAAACAGAAGTACGTCGCGGATGGACTGGGCATTGGTCAGAAGCATAACGAGGCGGTCGATGCCGATTCCAAGACCGCCTGTTGGAGGCAGACCGTATTCGAGAGACTCGACGAAATCTTCATCCATCATGTGTGCTTCATCATCACCCTGCTCCCGCTCGACGAGCTGGGCTTCGAACCGCTCACGCTGATCCACAGGATCGTTGAGCTCCGTAAAGGCGTTTGCGTGTTCCCGGCCGACAATAAACAACTCGAAACGATCGGTAAACCGCGGATCATCTGCGTTCTTTTTCGCAAGAGGTGAAATATCAAGCGGATGACCATAGACGAAAGTAGGCTGAATAAGCTTCTCTTCAACATACGTCTCAAAGAATTCATTCACCACGTGGCCGTATTTCATCGTATCCTTTACAGGCACATTGTGCTCTTTTGCGAGCGCACGGGCTTCTTCATCTGTCATCTGATGCCAGAAATCAACACCTGTATGCTCTTTAATAGCATCTACCATATGGACTCGCTTCCACTCAGGCTTAAGGTCGATGGCTTCCTCACCGTAAGTAACTGTGGTTGAGCCAAGAACCTCTTCAGCAATGTGGGCAACGAGATTTTCAGTCAGGCTCATAATATCCTTATAGTCTGCGTACGCTTCGTAAAGCTCAATCATTGTAAATTCGGGGTTATGGCGGGTAGAAACCCCTTCATTTCGGAATACACGTCCGATTTCATAAACTTTTTCAAGACCGCCGACAATCAGACGCTTCAGATGCAGCTCTATGGCAATACGCATATAAAGGGTCATATCAAGGGCGTTGTGATGAGTGATAAACGGGCGTGCCGAAGCTCCGCCGGCAATGGAATGAAGCATCGGTGTTTCCACTTCAAGGTAGCCGTTATTATCAAGATAGCGTCTCATGGACTGAATGATCCGGCTGCGCAGAACAAACGTCTCACGCACTTCCGGGTTTACAATGAGATCCAGGTACCGCTGACGGTAGCGCTGCTCAACATCTTTAAGACCATGATACTTGTCCGGAAGGGGACGAAGAGATTTCGACAGAAGCTGGAACTGGTCTGCTTTTACTGACAGTTCCCCTACCTTTGTTTTAAACGCCTGGCCGGAAATCCCGACAATATCACCGATGTCGGCTTTTTTAAACAGCTCATACTGCTCTTCGCCTACACCGTCTTTACGTACGTAAAGCTGAATCTGTCCTGACAGATCCTGAATGTGGGCAAACCCGGCTTTCCCTTTTCCGCGCTTTGTCATGATCCGGCCTGCCATTTTTACAGGGAACTGCTTTTCTTCCAGTTCTTCCTTCGTAAACTGATCGTATTCTTCTGTTGCCTCCGCTGCAGAATGGGTGCGCTCAAAGCGCTGGCCGAAAGGATCAATCCCAAGGTCCATCATTTCTTTCATTTTTTCCCTGCGCACTTGTAGCTGGTCATTCAGTTCGAGTTCTTGACTCACTCTCACCATCTCCTGTTTCAAAATATATAAATGCTGTCGTTCTCTGTTTTCTATTAGTGAAGGAGGTGTTCCTTAAGGCAGTTCAAAGCCTTGGAACACCCCCTGCTTTTTCAGGGGTTTACGGCTGCCTTAACTATCCTGCGGCCTGATTCGCTTTTTGTTCCGCTTCCTTCTCCGCAACAGCTTCCACTACTCCGTCAAGGGCTTCGGCAAGAGCGTCCCGTGTTGTTGCCTGGTTGATTTTGTCACGCATGCGGGAAGCGCCCCGCAGCCCTTTAATATACCAGGCTCCGTGTTTGCGCATTTCCCGCACAGCCACATTTTCACCCTTCAGGTCAATCAGGCGGTCCATGTGAAGAATGGCCACATCCATCTTTTCTCTCGTACTAGGTTCCGGAATGTTTTCACCTGTTTCAAGATAATGAATCGTCCGGTAAAGCATCCACGGGTTTCCAAGTGCTGCACGGCCAATCATCACGCCGTCGACACCTGAAGAATCCAGCATACGGCGGGCATCTTCCGGTGTTTTCACGTCCCCGTTCCCGATAACCGGAATTTTAACGGCGTCTTTAACATCCTTAATGATATCCCAGTTGGCGTCTCCTTCATACATCTGCACGCGTGTACGCCCGTGAACAGAAACGGCCGCGCCGCCCCCTCGCTCAACGGCAAGGGCATTTTCCACAGCGAAGATGCGGTCTTCGTCCCAGCCGATGCGCATTTTAACAGTAACCGGCTTATCCACGGCATCCGTAACATAGGAAATCATGTCATAAATCCGTTCAGGATCGAGCAGCCAGCGTGCACCGGCATCACATTTCGTGATTTTCGGTACGGGGCAGCCCATGTTGATATCGATAATATCGGCGTTTGTCTGTTTGTCTACTACTTTGGCTGCTTCCACGAGCGTTTCCTTATCACCGCCGAAAATCTGGAGACTGAGCGGTTTTTCCCGTTCGTCAACATAGAGCATTTGCAGAGACCGCTCATTTTTATGGAGGATCGCCTTATCACTTACCATCTCGGCACAGACAAGACCTGTACCAAAATCTTTTGCGATCAGACGGAATGCCGGGTTGCAGACACCTGCCATTGGGGCGAGCACAACTTGATTTTTCATTGTAATACCGCCGATTGTAAGCATTGTGTTCACCTCACATCCAGTTAGTTGATTGAAGTCAGTTCTTCAATCGTAACGTCCAGTGTGCGGGCGACAGAAGCAATCAGCTCTTCGGACGGTTTACGGTTGCCCCGCTCAATTTCACCTAAAACGGACACAGAGATTTCCAGTTCTTTCGCAAATCCTTCCTGAGTATACCCCTTCAGTTTCCGAAAGGCGCGGATTCGTCGGCCCCAGATGATTTCTTCCATTTTCGCACACCCTCTTTATCTGATAAATCGTGTAAACAGGTATCAATATGAGTTCCGCCTGGCAGCCGCAGGTCCGGTTCGATCTCCTTTAGAGGGATCAGGACAAAGCTGCGTTCCTGCATCCGCGGATGAGGGACAATTAAACGTTCCAACTCTATATTTTCATCATTATACATTAAAATGTCAAGGTCAATCGTACGAGGGCCCCAGCGGATCTCTCTTTCACGTCCCAGTCCGTGTTCCGTTTTCTGCAGAACATCAAGCAGACCCAGCGGTGAAAGGGATGTATCAATGCGGAATACAGCGTTTAAAAACGGATTCTGATCAGTGTAGCCAACCGGATCAGTTTCATAAATGGAAGAGATTTTCTCGAAGGTAATTTCAGGGTTCTTCTTCAGTTCATCAACAGCGGAACTAATGTGACTGAGGCGGTCACCGATATTGGAGCCGATGCCAATCCAGGCTTTGCGGTTTTCCTTCATCGATTACGGGTCCTTCTGATTTCAACAGCCACACTTTCGTAGTGGCCCGGTATCGGAGGATCCGGTTTGATCACTTTTACCGTACATGCCTCTGCCACCTCAAATGAAGATAAAAGCCGTGCGGCAATTCGTTCGCAGAGGGTTTCCACAAGCTTAACCTGCTCGTCTTCCATCACTTCTTTTACCCGTTCGTACACTTCTGCATAGTTCACCGTAGCATCAAGGTCGTCGTTTTCCCCCGCAGGACGGGTATCCATTTCGAGCGTCACATCTGCATACCACCGCTGCCCAAGCTTGTTCTCCTCTTCAAAAACACCGTGGTAAGCCCAGAACGCCATTCCGGTTACATAAATTTTATCCATAAGGACCTCCCTTTCCGATCATCGCATCCATCATCTTTGTCATTCGTGAAATTTCCTGTACGTCGTGAACCCGGACAATCGCGCACCCTTTATCGATCCCGTAGCACACGGTCGCCCCTGTCCCTTCAACACGTTCTTCTACAGGCAGGTTGAGTGTTCTGGCAATCAGCGATTTTTTTGATGTACCAAGAAGGACGGGATAGCCAAGGCCCGTAATTCGGTCAAGATGTCGCATGACGAGCAGATTATCTTCATAGGTCTTAGCAAAGCCGATTCCCGGATCAAGAATGATTTTATCTTCCTTTACACCGGCTTTCAGGCAGATTTCGATGCTCTCCTGCAAATCGGAAACCATGTCTGTCATTAAGTCAGTGTAGTGTGGCTTTTCCCGGTTGTGCATTAAAATAACCGGTACATCGAAGGATGCGGCAACTCGGGCCATATCCGGATCATGTTTTGCCCCCCAGACGTCATTAATGATGTCTGCTCCGGCTTCAAGAGCCGCCTGGGCCACATTCGCTTTATACGTATCAATCGATATCGGGACTCCCACATGTTTTCTCACTTGTTTTACCGGTTCAATGACACGGCGGAGCTCTTCCTCCGCATCAATCGGAACAGCCCCGGGCCGGGTCGATTCTCCGCCGATATCAATTATGTCTGCTCCTTCGTTTACCATCTGGACAGCGTGATCCACGGCACGGGCGCCACCGGAATATTTCCCTCCGTCCGAAAAGGAGTCGGGCGTAAGGTTCAGAATGCCCATAACATATGTTTTTTTGGAAAAATCAAGCGTATAACCGCCCCACTCTATTTTTGCGTTTCTCGTCTGTTCCCTGTTCATGACCGCGTCACCTTCCCTGTTCTGTGTGCATTGTCCAGCGTGTCTGTTCCATAGCCGCCTGCCGATACGCCCGTGACAGGCTCTGGTAAAGTTTACCGGACCTGCCCGGGATCGTGCGGCCGTCGACTCTACTTACCGCCGCTATTTCCTGAATTGAGTTTGTTACGAAAACCTCGTCTGCTTCCCGAAGGTCTCCGAGAAGATAGCTGCCTACCTCTGCGCGGACCCCCTGCTCCCGGAGAAGCGAAAGGACAAACTGGCGGGTAATGCCATTTAAAATTCCGCAGTCCACTGAAGGTGTATAGACCGTTTCTCCTTTCCGCCAGAAGACATTGGAAACAACCCCTTCGGCCACAAAGCCCTCGGCAGTAAGAAAAAGACCTTCCGTATCAGGCTGCCCCGCTGTCTCTCTTTTGCCGAGTACACTGTTCAGATAATGGTGGGATTTCAGCCGCTCAGGCCCTTCAGGTGTATTCCTGGGCTGGGCAAGCACCTGAAGTGTTTTGTCCGCCGCCGGGCCTTCCGGCAGCCTTTTAACAAAAACAAAAACATTAGGGTTTGTGTACTCGTCTGTCTGAAGTCCTACCGGACCGCTCCCGGCAGACACATTCCATCTGAAGTAAGCGTCTTTCAGGCCGTTTCTGGTGAGCAGTTCTGAAATAATGGCTGCTGTTTCTGTGCGGATGTAGGGTTTTAACCGGATATTGAGCTGAGAAAGGCCTTTGGAGAGCCTATGAAAATGGTCATCCAGAAGAAATGGATGACCGTTATAGGTGCGGAAAGTTTCAAACACGCCGAGTCCGTATAGAAAACCGTGATCAAACGGCGAGACAGCCGCTTCGTCTTCCTCAATAAACCGGCCGTTTGCGTATATGATCATGGTCTGAACTCCTTGTATTCCTCAATAAAGTTTTTCAAAAGCCGCTTGCCCTCAGCAGTCATAATGGATTCGGGGTGAAACTGGACTCCTTCGACGGGGAGGGTTTTGTGCCGGATCGCCATGATTTCTCCTTCCTCTGTCTCTGCTGTAATATCGAAACAGTCAGGAAGGGAATGCCGTTCGACAATGAGAGAGTGGTACCTGGTGGCCGTCATGGGGGAAGGTAGACCTTTGAATACCGTCTTTTCATCATGATAAATCTCTGAGGTTTTTCCGTGCATCAGACGTTCGGCGCGGATCACATTTCCTCCAAACACCTGGGCGATACTCTGGTGGCCCAGACAGACGCCGAATACAGGAATTGTCCCGGCAAAAGCTTTAATGACCTCCATACTCACACCTGCTTCATCAGGCGAGCAGGGGCCAGGCGAAATCATAATAAACTTCGGGGCCATCTCTTCAATTTCATGTACCGTTATTTTATCGTTTCGTTTTACAACAAGCTCCTCGCCCAGTTCCCCCAGGTACTGCACAAGGTTATACGTAAACGAATCATAGTTATCAATCATTAGAATCATGTCTGGTTCCTCCTCAGCTCAGCTTTGTTTCGTCTCGTCTTCACTCATCTCTTTTGCTTTCCACAGGGCTCTCGCTTTTTTCAGGCATTCCTTGTATTCTGCTGCCGGGTCGGAATCGATCACGATGCCGGCTCCTGCCTGAACATGTGCGTGCCCTGCTTCTACAAGCATGGTCCGGATAGCAATGTTTAATTCCATATCGCCGTTAAACCCGATCCAACCGAGGGACCCTGTGTAAATGCCGCGTCTGACCGGTTCAAGCTCTTCAATAATTTCCATCGTCCGGATTTTCGGCGCTCCTGTGATGGTACCGCCGGGAAACGTGGCCGCGATCACATCGAACTCTGAATTGCCCGGTGCCAGTTCACCCCGGACATTGGACACGATGTGCATAACATGGGAGTATTTCTCAATGACCATAAGCTCGTCCACTTCGACAGTACCGTAGCGGGATACTCTCCCCAGGTCGTTTCTTTCCAGGTCCACAAGCATCACATGTTCGGCCCGTTCTTTTTGGTTATTAATAAGCGTATCGGCAAGCTTCTGGTCTTCTGCCTCATCCCTTCCCCGGGACCGAGTTCCGGCAATCGGGCGGGTACTCACTTCCTCACCCTTTACTTTTACGAGCAGTTCCGGCGAGGCACTCACCTGCTGTACATCCTTCGTATGAAAATAGCCCATGTACGGGGATGGATTGAATTCACGCAGACACTCGTATACGTGAAGCGGGTGTGTGAGAAGCGGCCGGGTTTCCCGCACGCTCAGGTTCACCTGAAATACATCCCCCTGGGCGATATAGTCTTTCACCTGGTCAACTGCCTTCATAAATTCAGGCTCCGACAGGCTTCTTATGGGCTCTTCATCCCGGTGGCGCTCCGGGCTGTGCCTGAACCACCTGCTGTCTTCTTTTTCAGCGGATTGCCATGCCTCATCAAGTGCATCGAGTTTCGCCTGGGCATCGCGGTCCGTTCCCTCCTCGCTTACGTGTGTCAAAATCCAGAATGCTTCAGACTTATGATCAATCACATAGAGGTCGTCAAAAGCGAGAAAATGAAGGTCCGGTGTGTATAAATCATCGGCTGCCTCTTCAGGGATGACTTCAATCTGCCTGATCAAATCGTAGCTTATCGAACCAAAAAGGCCTCCCTGACAATCCGGCAGATCCGGCATTTTTTCAGTCCGGAAGGGAAGAAGCCACTCCTCAAGGCTTTTAAGCAAGGGGCCGGAAAACCGAGTCACCGAACCGTCATGCTTCACTGTAAGGGTATCGTCTTTCCCCTTAATTTCTGCCCACGGGTTCATCCCCATTATACTGTAACGTCCGCCCCGCCCGCTTTCGAGGAGAATATATTCACTGCTCTTTTCAGCAAGGGAAGTAAATGTGGTAAACCAATGCTGCCTGTTCTCTTTCAGCGGCCTGACTCTTCCAGCCGCACGTCTCTTCATCCCCATCGATGACGTCACCCACTTCTCTGTCTTTCGTATCTGAAACTAATTATACGTAGCCCGGTCGGCTACTGCAACCGGACGGCTCTGCCTTGTGCTTAAAACAGAGGCTGTGTTAAAGCCTGATGCCTGATTATTCTAAAATTGATTGTAGCGAACACGGGACACTCCTGCGGGAACAGCGCCGGCTGAAGCCCCCGCAGGGACGGTTTTTCCCGAGGAGGCTGAAGCGGTGCCCGCGGAAAAGGAGCGCAGGGAGCGGAGATCAACAATAGACTTTAACAGAGCAAAACAGAAAAAACCGGCGACTATGCAGTCACCGGCTTCAGGGTTTATTCATTTTCTTCAAACTGATAAAGAGGGGTACTCAAGTACCGTTCTCCGTTACTCGGAATGACGGCGATTACTTTCTTTCCTTTTCCGAGACGTTTTGCAACCTCGATAGCTGCATAAACCGCTGCACCGGATGAGATTCCGCCGAGGATGCCTTCTTCTCTCGCTGCACGGCGGGCATACTCAAACGAATGTTCTGCAGATACTTTCATCACTTCATCGTAAATGTCAGTATCAAGAATATCCGGTACAAAGCCGGCACCGATTCCCTGAATTTTATGAGGACCTTTTTTGCCGCCTGAGAGAACAGGGGAATCCTCGGGCTCAAGAGCCACAATATGAAGATCCGGAAACTTCTCTTTTAAAACGGCCCCTGCTCCTGTTACTGTTCCGCCCGTTCCTATGCCGGAGATGAACGCATCGAGCTGGTCACCTGCCTGTTCAAGCAGTTCTTTTCCTGTTGTTTCGCGGTGAATACGCGGGTTCGCATCATTACTGAACTGCTGGGGCATAAACCAGCCATTTTCCTTCTGGAGCTCCGTTGCTTTGGCAATCGCACCACCCATGCCGTCAGGTCCCGGCGTCAGGACCAGCTCAGCACCGTAAGCCCGGAGCAGATTCCGCCGCTCCATGCTCATCGTTTCCGGCATGACGAGCACCGTACGGTACCCTTTCGCTGCTGCCACCATGGCAAGACCGATGCCGGTGTTTCCGCTTGTCGGTTCAACGATGGTATCTCCCTCTTTCAGATGCCCCGTCTGCTCTGCATCTTCAATCATGGATATGGCGATCCGGTCTTTGACACTGCTTCCCGGGTTCATAAATTCAAGCTTCAAATACACATCGGCATGGTCTTCCGACACGAGCCGGTTCAACTTTACGAGCGGTGTTTCTCCAATGAGATCGGTAATTGACTGGACAACCTTGGTCATCATACATTCCTCCTCATGAAATTAAACCCGGGTATTTTTCTCTGTCTTGTTGGGTTGCCGTAACTATAGCAGTGCAGAGCTCATCGGGTCAACAGACAAGCTCATTACTGCGGCGCCTGTCCGGCACGCTTTTCGTCCAGAATCTCCTGCAGTTCCCCTTTTGAAAACAGATATTTCTCATTACAGAAGTGACACTGAGTTTCCGCCCCTTCGTCTTCCATAATCATCGCCACGAGATCCTCTTCGCTCAGGCCGAGAATGGCGTTTGAAATTCTCTCCTTCGAGCACTGGCAAGTAAATGAGACCCCGAGCTGGTCAAGAATTTTTACATTATCTTCTCCAAGGATCGTATGAAGCAGCTGCTCCGGACTTAAACCGTCCTGAATAAGCTTGGAAATGGCCGGCATCTCATTAAGACGTTTTTCAATCTCGTCGATAATTTCATCTGTAATGCCGGGCATCAGCTGAATAATAAAGCCGCCCGCAGAAGCAACCTTTTCTTCACTGTCAATGATAACACCGAGACCGACTGAGGAAGGTGTCTGCTCGGACGTGGCAAAGTAATAAGTGAAGTCATCGCCCAGTTCACCGGATACAAACGGAACGCTCCCCGTAAAGTTTTCTTTAAGGCCAAGATACTTTACAACACTGAGCATTCCCTCCCGTCCGACAGCTTCTGCCACATTCAGTTTTCCTTCGTTATTACGGTCAGGATCCACATGGGGATTGGACACGTAACCTCGTGCCTCACCCCTGGCATTCGCATCTACAATAATTGGAGAGGCCGGTCCGCTTCCTTCAATCTTTACAGTGATCTTCTCTTCTCCTTTGAGCATGGCTCCCATCATCGTTGCCGCTGAAAGAGAGCGTCCGAGTGCTGCAGTGACGGTTCTCCAAGTATCGTGGCGCCTCGCGGCCTCCTGCACCATTTCTGTAGAACGAATAGCGTAGGCTCTTACCATTCCATCATATGCGAGTGCTTTTACTAAGTAATCAGACATTGTATATCTGCCCCTTTCCTGTTTTCATCTGCCGGGCTGATTCCGGCGATTTATCTGTTCTTTTCATAAATGAGCCGCAGTCCTTTGAGGGTCAGGTACGGATCAACCTCATCTATCGAAGGTGTTTCCGGCCCGATCAGTTCACAAAGACCGCCCGTAGCAATAACTTTCGGAGTCGTACCGGTCTGTTTTTTCATTGTCGTGACAACGCCCTCAACCTGCCCGATACAGCCGTGAAATATGCCGGCCTGCATCGCTTCTACAGTTGATTTACCCACTACCGCCTCCGGCCTTGCCAATTCGATTCGCGGTAATTTAGACGCGTGGGTGTAAAGAGCCTCGGTAGCAATTTTAACGCCAGGTACAATGGCGCCACCTTCATACTGCCCTTTTTCATTGATGTAACAGAACGTGGTTGCCGTTCCGAAATCAACGATAATGAGCGGGCTGCCATATTCAGCTGTTCCTGCAACTGCATTGGCAATCCGGTCTGCCCCCACTTCCCTCGGGTTATCATATTTGATGTTTAGCCCTGTTTTAACGCCCGGTCCCACCAGTTTCGGCTCAGTTCCAAAATAGGATCGGCACATTTCCGTAAGAGCGTACATGACCGGAGGCGCGACCGACGAAATCATCACACCGTCGATATCCTCAAACCTGAGACCCGAATGGGCCAGGAGTCCTCCGATGAGCATGGCATATTCGTCCTCTGTTTTTCCCGGGTCTGTTCCAATCCGCCAGTCGTAGACGAGTTCATCCCCGTCATAAACCCCGATCATGATATTTGTGTTTCCAGCATCCATTACTGCAATCACGCCGATCCCCCCTTTATCCTATGCCGGTCGAACAGGCTTCGCACCGGCGAAAGGGGTGCCCCAAAAGGTCGCGTTCAACCTTTTGGGACACCCCCTCCCTAATCGTTACCTTTTATCCTTGTCCTCGTCGTCTTTTTTGTCGTCGTCGAACGGTCTTCCAACCTGACTGTCGAGGTAACTGCCTTTGTTTTCTTCTTTATCGGCATCCTCTTCCGACTCGGAACTTTCACCTTTTTTACTCTGGATATTCACTTTAAGATCATCATCGGAATCACCATTGAGTTTTTTAGACATATGGTGACCTTCCGGCATTTTCCCGTCTTCTACGAGGGATCTGATCTGCTCGGCATCAAGTGTCTCATGCTCAAGAAGCATCTGAGCCACGAGCTCAAGCTTATCTTTATGCTCTGTGAGGATCTGACGGCAGCGCTCATAGGACTCTTTAATGATGCGCTGGATTTCCGTATCAATATCATGGGCAATGGCGTCACTGTAGTTCGGCTCATTGTTGATATCTTTCCCAAGAAACACTTCACCCTGCGGCTGACCGAACTGAAGCGGTCCGAGTTTTTCGCTCATTCCGTACTCGGTCACCATTTTACGGGCAATTGCCGTGGCGCGCTGGAAGTCGTTATGTGCTCCGGTGCTTACTTCACCGAACATCACTTCTTCCGCTACCCGTCCGCCGAGAAGTCCCACGATCTTATCAAGAAGTTCCGGCTTCGTCATAAAGTAGCGGTCTTCTTTTGGAAGCATCATCGCGTACCCGCCGGCCTGGCCACGGGGTACGATCGTGACTTTGTGTACCATATCGGCACTGGCAAGTTTTACACCGACAACCGTATGTCCGGCTTCGTGGTGAGCAACAATGCCGCGTTCTTTTTCTGAAATAACCCGGCTTTTCTTCGATGGACCTGCGATGACGCGGTCAATCGCTTCCTCAACAGATTCCATATCGATCTTATCCTTGTCCGAACGGGCCGCAACAAGCGCTGCTTCGTTCAGGAGGTTCTCTAGATCGGCACCGGAGAAGCCTGGTGTCCGGGCTGCGATAACTTTAAGTTGCACATCATCGGCAAGCGGTTTGTTTTTCGCGTGTACTTCAAGAACTTCCTCTCGGCCTTTCACATCCGGACGGCCGACCATAATCTGACGGTCAAAACGTCCCGGACGGAGAAGGGCCGGGTCAAGAATGTCGGCACGGTTCGTCGCAGCGATCAGGATAATACCTTCGTTTGCACCGAAGCCGTCCATCTCAACAAGAAGCTGATTGAGCGTCTGCTCACGCTCATCGTGTCCGCCGCCCAGTCCGGCTCCGCGCCGGCGTCCGACAGCATCGATCTCATCGATAAAGATGATACACGGTGAGTTTTTCTTTGCATTTTCGAACAAGTCACGCACTCGGGAAGCACCAACACCTACAAACATCTCAACGAAGTCGGAACCACTGATGGAGAAGAACGGTACGCCGGCTTCTCCTGCCACAGCACGCGCCAGTAATGTTTTACCTGTACCTGGAGGTCCTACGAGGAGCACCCCTTTAGGAATTCTTGCACCGATCTGGGAGAATTTACGCGGATCTTTCAGGAAGTCAACAACTTCCACAAGCTCCTGCTTCTCTTCCTCGGCCCCCGCCACATCCTTAAAGCGGGCTTTCTTCTTATCTTCACTGTAGAGCTTCGCCTTGCTCTTACCAAAGTTCATTACTCTGCTTCCGCCGCCCTGAGCTTGGCTCAGAAGGAAGAAGAACAGGATGAAAATAATGATAAACGGAATGATCGCAGTAAAGACCGTCACCCAGCCGCTCGGCTCTTCAGCTTCTACAAACTGAACATCCGACGTGTTGACAAGCTGTACGATCTGTCCGACCATTTCAGGTGTGTCAGGGACGTTTACGATAAAGGCCTGGCCTTCTTCGGCTTCCTCATCGGTTTCTGCGTCCTGATCTCCTGCCCCCGGAACAAGGTTTCCGCGCAGGATATATACGTCCCCGCCCGGCTGGGCAGTGACATTGTTTATTTCATCATTTTCCAGGGCTGTCTGGAAATCGTTAAATGACATCTCTTCGGTATCGGCAGGTTCACCATTGAAGAGACTTACAATCCCGACAATAACCAGGAAAATTAATAAGTAGAATATCGTATTACGAAAAATCCGATTCATTCTTTACCTCCTCCCGCGTACGAGTACACTTAGCATATAGTACCATAATTAGGTTCTTCATCACAATAAATTACCCTTCATAGATCTCCGGCTTTAAAATACCGATAAACGGAAGGTTGCGGTACCGCTCTGCGTAATCCAGCCCGTATCCGACAACAAACTCATCCGGTACGATAAATCCGGCTGTATCCGGCACAAGATCGACTTTACGCCCATCCGGTTTGTCAAGAAGTGTAACAATTTTCACTGACTTTGCTTTACGGTAACGGAACAGTTCCACAATGTAGCTCAAGGTTAGTCCGCTGTCGATAATATCCTCAAGAATGAGCACGTCCCGGCCTTCAACCGACGTGTTCAGGTCTTTCACAATTTTCACTTCCCCGGAGGAGACGGTTTCGTTTCCGTAGCTGGATACGTCCATCAGGTCCAGTTCCACATGGGTGTTGATTTTCTGGATCAGGTCGCCCATAAATGGCAGGGAGCCTTTCAGTATTCCGATCACAAGGGGAAAGCGTCCTTCATACTCCTCTGTAAGCTCTTTGCCGAGCTCGGCGATCTTCTCCTGGATTTCTTCTTCGGAAATTAATACAGACTGGATGTCATCTCTCATAATGTTCTGTTAAGCCTCCTAAAATAAATAAAATCCGTACGCTGTCCATCGTAACAGAAAATGCTATGTACCCCGTCCGCCTGTCTTTTCTTCCAGTAGAAGGGGAGCGGGCGTTTTATGGACATTTCAGCATGGTACTCAATGCCCTTTCACGCTCATTTTGAAACCGGTATCCCCCGGCTCAAAATCCATAACGAGAACATCTTCCGTGATCTCTGTCAAACAGGCACAGGCCGCCCGGGCCAGGCCTGGCAGCCAGAGGATCCGGTCATCCGCATCTGTAATCACCGGCCATCTGTCACGGAGATCCTTCGGTATTTTTTTATCAATCAGCAGGTCCTTCACCTTTTTGCTGCCGTTCATCCCAAGAGGTACGAACCGGTCTCCTGCTTTACGGAACCGTACGCGAAGCGGTGTTTGAAGCTGGTCCCGGTCTCCCTCAAAATGCCAGAGAGAGGCCGTTTCAGTCCGGCTGTATTTATGAGGTCTTTCTACAGTTATCTTCCCCTCTTTAAATACAAGCATGCCCGCTTCGGGCAATTGCCATGAATCTCTTTTATCTTCATCCGGTTTTTTTTGTGACGAAATCACGCATGCGTCGTACGACCTGCGAACAAAAACAGCCCCCGGAAGATCAAGGTGTCCGGAAGGATGGGGCTGCCTGAGCAGATCGGCGAAAGCATTCATATGTACACTCATCACCGGGGCTTTCAGCGTGTTTCTGAAAAGATAGTTTAATATTAGATGAAAGGCCCTTCTTTGTAAAGGGATTGGCACATCAAGAAAAGCCGGAACGGACAGCGTAACTGCTTCATGCGTCCAGTCCTTTACCGCCTTCTCCAGTGCTTTCTCTGCCAGAGCATCGAGGAAGGCTTCATCTTCTGTGAGCCATTCGCTCTGCTGCTGAAAGCGTTCGTGCACTTTCGGGTTTTCCTTTTTCAAAAAAGGCAGTACCTCTTTTCTGAACCGGTTCCTTGTATAGGCATCCTTCGAATTACTCGGGTCTTCACGATACGTAAGCCCTTCTTCTGTGCAGTACCGGATCAGGCTTTGTTTATCCGTACATAGAAACGGACGGACAAGCTGCCCTTCTGCAAACCGACGGATGACCGGGATTCCTCTGAGGCCGCCGGCTGCACCGCGTACCTGGCGCATAATCATCGTTTCGACCTGGTCGTCTCCGTGGTGGGCAGTAACTAGATAATCCCCTTTATAGGCGTGCATCATCTCTGAAAAAAAACGGTACCGGCAATTCCGGGCCGCTTCCTGAATGGAAAGCCCTTTTTCCCCGGCTTCTTTTTTTACATCCGGCTGTGCAGTCAGGCACGGCACACCGTATTTTATGCTCAGCGCTCTCACAAACGCAAGATCCTCTGCTGATTCTTCTCCCCGAAGACCGTGGTCCACGTGGAGGACGTATAAACGAAGATTGAGGTCTTCTTTTCTTTCCGCCAGATAATGAAGCATGGCAGCCGAATCCACTCCGCCTGAAACTGCAGCGAGCACAACCGCCCCCTGCTTCAGAAGAGCGTGCTTTTCAATAAAGAGGTCAACGGTTCGTTTCATAGCGGTGTCCGACTCCCTTTCCGAACGAGAATACCGCAAGGGCAAACACGAGACCTGCTGCAATGGCTCCGGCTCTGAGCATCGTTTCCACTCCGTACTCGAGACCGGTCAGGTACTCACCGTCAACAAAGGCCAACATTGTAAAGTAGGCCCGGCTGCCGGGCACCAGCGGCAGGATGCCTGGAATGGCCAGTGTGGTCACCGGAATCCGGATGATCCGGGCAAGAAGATGGGCGAACAGGGCGGCTGTCAGAGACGCGGCAGCTGTGGAAAAGACCGGCGACGCATCTAAGTACAGGCCCGTATTCAGTACTGTGTAGGCAATGACGCCAATCCCTCCACCCAGAAGAAGGGCCCGTCTTGGCACACTGAAAATCACGCCAAACCCGACAGTTGCAATAAAACAGATAATCAGTTCAAGAAAAAACATCATCGGTACAGGCTCCTTTCATCAGAGGAATAACGAAATCGCAAAAGCGACACCGCTGGCAATCGACAGCGCCGTCAGAAGAGCTTCCGCCCCACGGCTGACACCGGCCACAAGGTCGCCGGACATCAGATCCCTGACGGCATTGGTCAGGGGGACCCCGGGAACAAGCGGCATAAGTGAACCAATGATAATCTGATTGACGTTATCCCCGATTCCAAAGAACACGAGGGCAATCGCCAGAGAACCCCCAAGAAAGGCTGCCGCAAACTCTGCGGCAAACCGTACTTTGAGATACCGCTCAAATTCAACAACCGTTACGCTTGTGAGAACGGCTGCCAGAAAAGCCGGGAAAAGGTCGGGCCAAGCGCCTCCAAACAACAGCGCAAATCCGCTTCCCGCTATGCCGGCGCTTAAGTGAATGAGCCAGAGTGGATACGGAACAGGGGACTCTGCAATTGCCTTGAGCTTCTCATGGGCCTCCTCGGTATCCAGCTCGTGATTGACGTACTCCCGGGACACCTGATTCACTTCTGTCACTTTGTTTAAATCCTGCAGCCTGTCGTCAATTCTCACCATCTGCATCAGGTCTTCCTTGCCTTCTTCTTCAAAAGAAAGAAAAATCCCGGTCGTCGTTGCAAAACAGTGGACATTCTTAAATGAAGACGCTTTTGCCATACGCTCGAGCGTCTCTTCCACACGGTACGTTTCCGCTCCGTAGGTGAGCATAATCTCCCCTGCCAGCAGGCAGATATCCATCACCTGATCTGCTTTTCCCATCTGTCTGCCCCCCAGTTCCCGCGCTTTTTCCGCTACATGATTTGTACAAATAAGTATAGTGCATAACCAAGCAGAAGAAAAGCGGCCACAAGAACCGTTTCAATAAGACCGGAGGAGCGTTTCCGAAGTGTTCTGCGCTCTTTTTTGTGTGCTTTTCGCGTCGGTGCAGCGGGCAGACTGGCAGAAGGAGAGGACCTGATGAATGCAGGCATACGCTGCGGCGGCTCTCTTCTCTTTGAACCGGACGAGCTTCCGATCTCCTCCATCAGATCTCTTCTCATCTCCATAGCTTCCCTGTACTGACCAGTGAGCGCCCTATTAATGATGCGTTCAAACCGGATCAGGGAAGGCTTTTCCGCAACCTTTTTTATTAAAAGAGCCAGGTTGTCATTTCCTGCACGTTCAAACCGGGACGGGTAGGCACTGTTGATTAAAATCATGGCAACAGCGAACAGATCGTATCCCGGATCTGCTTTTCTTCCCCCAAGACCCCAGTAGCCGCGGTCGAAAAACTCGGTAAATTCCTTGATTGCCCGACCGGTCCTGGTCGTTCCGCCTACATCAAACCATCTTACCCTTATAGGCGGGCCTGTGATAAGCAGGTTTTCCGGTTTCAGATCCCCGAAGATCCAGCCGGCCTGATGCAGCCTGTCAAGGTCACCAAGAAGCTGAACGGCAAGGATCCCTGCCCATTCTTCTCCTTTATTTCTGAGAAGCGGAATCACCTCTTCCCCTTCGATATACTCCATTACATAAAAAGGGTAGGTCCCCTCTTTTACTGTAAAGTCGTCCACATCGAAAAGAGAAGGTCCAAGGTACTCACCCTGGACCTTAGAAAAATGCTGGAGCACGTTTACTTCCGAGGTAATGGACATGGCGTCGCTTCCGGCTTTCAGCGCTGCCAGCCCCTTCTCTGAACGAACCAGGAATACCGTTCCTGTTGCTCCCCGGCCCAGTTCCTTTACAATACTGTAGCGGTTCCCGTGCCAGCGGCCGATTACCGTTTCCCCGGGAGAGAGGCTACATGCCTGTTTCTTCGAGACCGGATCTCTCATCCCATCGGCCCTCACTTGTGTCCATTCTCTTCCTGAAAATGCGGAGCGCTTCCTGAAGTGCCGGACCGGTCGGCGTCAGACCGCCCGGAGTAAGCTTTTTGAACACACCAGCCAGTGAGTCCAGCTCCGGTGTCCAGCCAAGCCGCTTCTCAACATCTTTTCGTCTGCCGGGAAACGAATAAAGAGAAAACTGATTCCCGCCCGTCCGGGAACGCAGGCTAACGGATAAATCTACAAGCGCTTCCTGTACCATCGGCAGCTTCTCGGTCATGCTTGCGCTTGTGTCTACGAGGATGACCACCTCGAGGTCCATCGTCTCCCCGAGGTCATCAACCACTTCAACGACCTGCCCCCGCTTTGCCGGAGCCAGATCTTCCAGTTCATGATCCTCGCCGAGAATTTGCTGCAGTTCTTTATTGACCACCCCCTGAATGGTTTGTGTCATCGCTTTTCTTGTCACCATCTGAACTGTCTGGGACAACTGCCTTGCATAGACGATCTGGCTTACACCGCCTCCTGACATGGCAATCTCTTCAACTTCCTTCAGTCCCTGACCGCCCTGCCGGCTCTCGTCCATAATACCGATCACATTCACCGTAATTCCCTGCTCCTTTGCCAGTGCCGCGATCGCAGTCGGGTCTTCCCCGGCGTTTGAGCATCCGTCCGTTAAAAGCAGCACCTGTCTGAGCGTTCCCTTTGTCATCTCTCTCACCCTCCAAAATGATAAACTGGTATCATCTTTTACAAGATTGAAAGAGAATATACTTGCGGGAACCACCGCATACGCTTTTGGCCATCTATATAAAAGGGCCTTTCACCCTGAGTGGATTGTTTGTTTTTCCTTCTGCAGAATCCTGCTGTTATCTGCCATACGTACACAGCTGCTTTTTTTATTGGCTCTGTTAAATTCAATTGTTGATTTATGCTTATTGCGCGCTCTTTCCGCTTTAGTGTCGCGCATTCGCTTCAATCAATTTGAATTTTTCACAGCCTCTTATGTTATACGGTTTTTTAACGGTGCACGAAAAGCGATTCCTTTATGTCTATTTATCTCCGATTCTGCGAAGGTGGACGCGGACGCGGTTCATACTGGTTTGCCCTGCCCTTTCTCCGCCTCTCCATAACCGTTCCCTGCTCCCTTATATGCCCCATGTTCAGGCCTCCTCATTTTTTGAAATTCAGATAAAGTTTGTAACCACAAGTCCTTTCTCCAATATCACGTCGGGGGACGGGGGCGCGGCTTATACTTTTTGGCCGTATGCCTTTCTTTTTCCAGAATCACGCTGTTTTTCCTCCGTACATTTCCCATGTTAAAAGCCTCCTTTTGGATTAGGCGCGGTGATCGTTTTCCGTTACGATTTCGCTGCAGTGCCCTGCCGGATGTCTATTCGGCACACTCCGTCCGTGCCGGGCTTCCTTTTCCCGCCTTATAAATCAGCTCAGCTGTAGCTGCGATCCGGCTGCTCCTGCCTTTGTTCCCAGGGAAGTTTCCGGGTAGTAGTACAGCCTTCCTTCACGATGGCGGACGCGGGCGTGGTTCATACTCGTTTGCCTTACGCTTTCCACGGTGCAGACGGGCAATTTGGCTTCCTCTTACTTTCGACATTGTTATATCCTCCTGTACTGATCCGGTGGACAGTAGGCATTCCGGTTCCATCTGCCGCGGGGGCCCTCCGCAGTGTCCGTACAGCAGTCTGCTCATTCGTCCGGGGATTCAGATCATATTCTTCAAACTTATTCAGTTTTAGTCTGCGGCCATGCTCACGCCTGCTGCTCATTTTCACCAGGGAAAGCCGGACCGTGGTCCTGGCTGCCCTCGGTGCTCGGGTTGCAGCTTTTCGGCAACTGGCACGATCCGCTGCTGGCGGCTGCTCGCTGGTGAAGCCGCCGCCGTTCATTTCACTTTTACTTCATGTTAATGAGGTCTTCATACCAGCATCGATGGCGGGCGGGGGCGCGGCTCATACTTTCCTGCTCTGCGCCTTCCTTTTCTCTCAAAATGTGCCGGTCCTTTTTCTGGTCTGTTCATTCACGGATCCCCCTTGTTTTTTCTCCCTGCAGGACTACCTGCTTTTCGCAAAGGCTTTTTCTTCGAATGAGACCGGAATTGTGGCCCACTTCGGAAGGTGGTGGTCAATCCGGGCGACCACGACCGTCATATCGTCGTGTATGCCGCCTCCCTCCCGGATGACGCGCTCCATCAGAAGATCGGCCACTTCCTGCGGGTCATTCGTTTTCATTTCGTTAATAACCCGCTTCATCCACACCTCCTTGTTTTCAATGTCAGCCGGACCGTCGAAGATTCCGTCGCTCATCATGATGAGCAGATCTCCGCTTTTCAGCTGCTCGTTCACCACATCCACTTCTACATCTGAAATCATTCCAATAGGCAAATTTCCCGATTCAATCATCTTCACCTGCCTTCCTCTTTTTAAGAAGCTCGGGATCGAGCCGACCTTCAGAAATTTAGCTGTAGCATCCTGCATATCGATCATCACCAGATCAAGAGTGGAAAACATTTCTTCTTCAGATCTGAGAGCCAGTACCGAATTAATCGATTTAATCGCCACGGTTTCCTCGATCCCCGAACGCAGGATGTTCCGCAGCAACTCGATCGTGTCGTTGCTCTCCAGATGCGCCCGTTTTCCGTTTCCCATCCCGTCACTGATGGCAAGAGCATACTTCCCGGCTCCAAGTTCCATAGTGGAATAACTGTCTCCCGAGATCCACTTCCCTCCTTTTGCAGTCTGGGATGCGCCGGTAGTAACCACGTACTGCCTGGCCGAACCGAACACGAGACGTTCCGCTCCGCCGGCAAGCGATGCTTTTTCCGTATGTTTGACCACGATTGTTTCTTTTAGAATATGAGACAAGAGCGGCGCGATCACTTTTTCACCCTCGTTATATTCGTTGTGGGCAATGATCATTTCAATGTCCACATTTCCGTTATCCAGCGAGTAGACCTCCACCTGCTCCAGAGCGATTCCTGCATGCTGAAGCGACTCGGTGATCTTTTCCTCCTGCAGTTCGTGGGTCTTCTGCTCCCGCTGAATATCCTTTGCAAAATCCTCCATTACCCGTGATACCCCTCGAAGCTGGTCAGCCACAAGTCGGCGGCTTTCGATGATCTGCTTTCTCAATTGCTTGCTCGCATGGAGCTGGCTGATTTCATCTTTTACCGCCCGTACGACTTTATCGTGTTTGATACAGTGGGCATGGAGGTCGGACATAAGCCGCCTGTCGTACACATCCCCATTGGTCTCGACCTCTTCCATCGTTCGTTCCATGAGGTTATATGTTTCAGAGAATTTCCGCGTCCAGCACGTATGCTTTTTCATACAGGTCTGGCACGTTTTCTCTGTGACTTTACTTAAGAATAGATCCGTATCACGCCCGGGCTCATTCGTCCCGTCAGGGGCCTCCACTTCGGAAAAGCTGTTGGAAAGTGTGCTGAACAGCCGTGAGAACTGTTCCACTTTTCCGGCGGTCAGGTCCCTGATTTTACGCAGATACTGCTGCTGCTCCACCGCATGTTCGGCTGTGCCTGGAATATAGCGGGCCACCTGTTCGATCCACCGTTTCGGCGTGATCAGAAAAACAGCGATCGCAACACCCGTTTCCATAAGAGAAATGCCGAGTGTACCCTGATTATCCCCGTACATTCCCATTAGACCGGTTCCGACTAATAGTCCGGCACAGACACCGATTCGCTTTCCCTCCTTGAGGAGACCCCCCAGAAGTCCCGAAAAGGCCAGCAGGCTCATGTGAAAGAGGTTTGCCACATTTGCCAGACTCAGGATCAGACCTACGACGACGCCCACCGTCGATCCAATCGCTGCTCCTCCGACGAAAGCGAACACCAGCACCAGGTACCTGGCGATTATAAATTCGACTGACAGACCGTACAATAGCCAGCCGACCGTTCCTGTCATGACCGATGCCATAAAAATGACAATGCAGACGATCTCTTCATGCCGCAGAGACATTTTGTTCTTTCGTTCAAAGATTATGGGGATGCTCTGAAGAAAAATCATGGTGACCACCAGGGCCAGTCCCGCCTCCACTCCGGCAACCATAGCCCCGTAGCTGCTGAACCCCTCCTGAAACGAAATCACCGAAAATCTGACCGAAGCCACGGTGATAAATACCGTCAGCGGAATGAGGTTCGCCTGCGGCCTTACGGTGGTGATAACCCGGTGTAAAACCAGGTAGGCGATTGTGGCCGCAACCGCATACGAGGCGAAGGGCAGAGAGATCGTGGCTGCACCTGCCCATAACGCGAGTAGTGCCCATTTGGCCTTGGCTTTCTGCCAGTGAAGCATGACAGCCAGAAAGGGCACTGCGAAGGGTAACAGGTGCATTAAAATCACCGCCCTTCCCAGCAGAAAGCCAATCATAATAATTAGAACTGTTCGGTTTGCATCTTTCACACTCGGCTTGTCCATCCAGGCTGCCACCCTTTTTACCATGCGGGAAAACGGCTTTGCCGGCATTGGAATCGCCGAAGGTTGTCCGGTCGATCGGTACGTCAGTCGTCCTATCATCTGCTAACACCACCCGTTCCATATAGTGGTAACATTATAAACACGGATCAAATGAAGAATTTGTCAAAAGAACCTCTACTGTTTGAAAAAGTCTTCGACGACTTTCTGTACTAAATGTACCCGCTTTTCTGTTTTTCCCCCGCACATACGTTCGTGTACTTTCTTGCTGCTGACCTGTTTTTTACTGGTTAACCCCTTTCATGCGTAAGGAAAAAAGGCCGCTTATCGGTGTGCTGAAAATTCTGACAACAATTGGTGTTCTTTAGCAGACGAAAGGCACCTTTCTTTCTTTTTAGACTAAAAAAAATCGGAATGTTTTTTTGGAAGGGTGGAATTGATTCTGATTTCAGGTTGGACAGGCAGAGGAATTGAGTGCGAAAATTAACGGGTCGTATTATTGCGGCAGGAGCCGGGAGGCGCAATGATACGATTAGTACTGAATCATATTATTTCTCCGCCACCACTGGTGAGATTTGATACGATAAGCGGTGAGTGGTATTACTGGGAATCATGTTGGGGAATGAATAGGACATTGCATCGGCTCAGATCGCAGGTTCTGCCTGTGAGATAAGCTCATAAAAAAACACACCCTCCTGTGAGGATGTGTTTTGGAATAATATATTTAATTCGGCAGCAGGATTACTTCTTCGTGCCTTTGCCTCCGCGCTTGGACTCCGTGTGGCGCTTCAGTGAGGTAAGGCGCTCTTCGCTGTCTTTCAGGAAGCGGCTCATTTTGTCTTCAAAAGACATTGTTCTCTGGCGCGGCTGACGCGGTCCTCCGCTGCCTCCACGTCTCTGGGGACGCCCGGAACCGGATCCGCTGCTCTGCTGACCAGCAGGTTTATCCTTTGCCTTTCGGATCGACAGCCCGATTTTGCCATCGCTTTCGACGTTCAATATTTTGACTTCGACTTCATCGCCGACCGTCAGATGCTCATTAATGTCTTTTACATAGTTGTCTGCCACTTCACTGATATGGACCAGACCGGTCTTGCCTCCCGGAAGTTCAACGAAAGCTCCGAAGTTTGTAATGCCCGTGACTTTACCTTTCACCTTGCTGCCTACTTCAATCGACATGTAAAAAATGCTCCTCCTTATATGTTGAAAAAATTCATATGGTTACATTATACCGAGGGAATCGGAAATGTGTCAATCCGATGAAGACTGAGGCAGCTGAAACAGTGTTTCACCCGGTTTTGTCAGAAAGTAGTCCCGTCTGGCAATCTCGGCAATGTAATCATAGTCCTGGAGGAGCTCTTTTTCTTCCCTGAGAGCTACTTCTTCCTGCTCCAGCTCCACCAGATGCTGATCGAGTTCCGCCTGTTCCTGCTGCTGCTGATTCATCGTACTATGCTGGGTAAAAAGAGTATAAACCGTGAAGATCAGACCTGCAGCCATCAGAACGCCGAAAATGGACATACGACGGATGAGACCTTTCCTTCTTCTTCTTTTCTGCTCCTGCAGCTGTTCCTGCTCCTTTGCATACTTGGAAGCCAGCCGCTCAAATGTCTCTCTGCGCTGATCATGCACGTTCCTCACCTCTTTCGTTTTTTAAACCAGTCTGTCAGCCGCTTCAGCCGGTCCCGTACTTTTTCCGTAGACGAGAATATGTTCATTTTCCACTTTCCGAGGAACGTAAAACGGACCCCGGCTTTCTCCAACAGCCAGCGAACCGGCAGTATTACAATTTTTAGTAAAAAGTAAACAATTCTCCATATTGTGGATAATAATATCATACATAAGGCCAGTACAACTTGCAACAGCCATTTCAGCGGCAGCACAATAAATAATTTTATTAGTCTGACAATGATACGGTAAATGGCAATGACGGTCCGGATCAGCCACTCCAGCACCTGCATCCATATTCTCTGAAAAAGGGCGCGGTAGGTGGAATAGCCGAGAAGCAGAGCAAGGAGAACGTAAAAACGCATCTCTCCTTCGTTTACTCTCAGAAGGACATAAAAAAGAAAAAGCCCCTGGCCGCACCAGAAAAAGAGGTCATTGACGAGGTGAGTCCAGCGAAACTGACGCGGGCTGCCGAGAAAACGGTGATACGTATCCATGGCAGCACCGAGCCAGATGCCCATCACCGTCATGACCAGCATCGTCTCAAACTGAACATCGAGTGTCACTTGAATAACTTCCCGAAGAATCCTTTGGATTTATCACCATGGCCCTGCTCAAGATAAACCAGGTCGTCCACACGGCCCTGAATGGAGACATTTCCTTCGTCCACATCCAGGTTTTTCATCTGCAGATGCTGCCCCCTGATCGACAGGTAGCCCATCTCGGTTTCCAGAAGAAATTCTTCATTGTCGAAGCTTTCCACCTGTTTAACCCCGGTGATTTCAAGTGTCTTGCGTCCCCGCATTGTAATGTTATGATCTTTCTGTTTATGCCCCTGCCCCATTGGCACGTACTCGTTATAGTGATTCATAAACTATCCCTCCCAGGACTCTTTGCTAACATGTCTATGTCCTGGGAGGTATGAATAGAACAAGCCCTAACGTACCAAAGACTTCAGTATGTATGTGACCGTCTGCCGCAGTCAGGCTGCCCGGAGACTCCGTCACTGCCTTTTTTTCCTGGCTCTTTTCGATAGGCTGTTTTCGGAAAGATTGTTGTTTTTCTACGCTGCAGGCCGACGCTTTCCGCGGGCAACACCTCAGCCTCCTCGGGAGCTTTTCTGCTTCTTCCTCTCCCAGTCAAGCTCCGAGGCAAATGCGTCGAAGCAACTCGCAGCATATTCGTGAGGTTATTGCTCGTTGTTGCTTTTCCCGCTGAAGTCGCGGCCATTTCGCTCCGAAAATTAACTAGTCAATGGCAACAATCTTTACGAAAAGAGCTTTTGGATAAAGATTGTTGTTATCTTACGCTGCCGGCGGACGCTTTCTTTTACAGCCAGTCGTCTTCCGGGCGTTTAACCGCCTCTTCCTTTACCAGGGTGTAAAGTGTTGCCGCTTCATCCTTACGGGCGCGCTCTTCCAGACGGTCCACCTGTACGGTAACGGTTTTCTGTCCGAAGCGAATTGTTAATTCATCCCCTGCTTTAACATTCGTTCCCGCTTTGGCGGTTTGACCGTTCACATCAATTCGGCCTTTTTCAGCCAGCTCCTTCGCCATGGTCCGCCGCTTAATCAGCCGTGATACTTTTAAATATTTATCAATTCTCATGTAAGTATTTCCCCTTTCTCCACTCGATTCAATCTTCTGTTTTGTTTTTTCTTGTTCTTTTCAAAACGCTCTTTTCATATAGGTTGTTGTTTATTACGCTACAGGCGGACGCTTTCCGCGGGCATCGCTTCAGCCTCCTCGGAAAAACCGCCCTGCGGGTTCTTCAGTCGATGCTATTCCCGCAGGAGTCAACGCCTTACGCTCCATATCAAAATATACGAAAAGCAACAATCTATCCGAAAACAGCTTTTTAAAAAGCTTTTAGAGTCCCTGCTCTTTGGCTTCTTCCCAGAGGGCGTCCAGCTGATCGAGCGTCTGATCTTCGAGACGCAGGCCCGCAGCGGTTACCGTTTCCTCGATAAAGGTAAAGCGGCGGATGAATTTGTTGTTCGTCAGTCGGAGGGCTTCCTCCGGGTCAATTTTATGAAAGCGGGCCAGGTTCACGATTGTAAAGAGAACGTCCCCAAACTCCGCCGCGGCTGCAGTTTCATCCCCGGACGCAAGCTCCCGCTCCCACTCTGCTATTTCTTCGCGCAGTTTTTCGTGCATCGGGGCTGCATCGGGCCAGTCAAAACCGGCTTTTGCTGCTTTTTTCTGTACTTTGTACGCTCTTAACAGACCCGGAAGAGAAGCAGGTATGCCTGAGAGCAGTCCTTCCGGCCGGCCGGCGGCGCCTTTTTCCTCTTTTTTTATTTCCTCCCACTGCGTGAGGACTGCATCTGCAGTTCGAGCATCTGCTTCTGCGAATACGTGAGGATGACGGCGAATCATTTTTTCTGTAATCGCCCCGATCACGTCTGAAATAGTAAAGTAGCCGTTATCCTCCCCAATCTGGGCATGAAGCATCACTTGAAGCAGCACGTCGCCGAGTTCTTCTGCGAGATGCTCATCATCCTCTGCATCAATCGCTTCAATCACTTCGTAAGCTTCTTCTATTAAATACGGCTTCAGCGATTCGTGTGTCTGCTTTTGATCCCAGGGACAGCCGTCCGGTCCGCGAAGTGTGGCGATTACGTCACGGAGCCTTGAGAATTCACGGGATAACAGGGTGTTGTCTTTTACTGGCGGCACGTAAACTGCGGTTAAATTATTGATTCCTGTCACTCTGTCCAGTTCATAAAGAGGGACTTCGGTCAGCTTTTCCCCGCTGCTCCCTGCGGCAGTCACAACTGTTACAGCATAGTCATCGGGAAGATGCTCCATCAGTGTCAGCTTAACTTCCGAAGCAATAAAGGCATCGTAAACCTGGCAGATGACGATATGGTGGCGAAGCTCCAGTTCGGTGCCTTTTAGCGCTGTGCCATCAACGAGTTGAAAACCGTCCACAGGATCTATTTGCAACGAGGCGAACACAGGATCGAGGAAGCTCTGCCCGCCGCTGATGCTGACTTGAACGCCATGTTTATCTTTTTCCTTCAGCAGACGCTGAACGGTTTCCTCTGCAACGAGCGGGTGGCCCGGTACAGCGTAAACGATGTCCTGTTTTTGCACCTGTTCAAACAGAGAGGCTGTAATGGCGCCGTATACATCCGAAAACTGGTCGTTTGCTTCATAAAAATGATCATAGCTCTGCCACTGCACCCCTTCTGCCGCCAGATCGTTAAGGACCGGATGATCGTTTGTCCTCACAAACAGAAGGTCTGCTTTTTTAAGGGTTCTGTAGCTTCCGAGCGGCAGCTGGTCAAGGTCACCTGCACCAAGACCAACTACTGTAATGGTATGTGTCATTGTCTGTCAGCTCCTTTTTTCCGTTCAAATTTCTCAAGCACACTGCCGAGCTTCGGCAGTGCGCCCCATTCTTCTTTTGTTACGACCCCCAGCTTCACCGCTGCGGCAAGGAATACAACTGCCCCTGCAGATGAAGCTGACAGAGCTGCGGCTGTCATTGCCGTCCGGCTTCCCGCTTCTGTCCATGCATGCAGAACAGCGATCGTCCCGCTCTGCCACAGAAAAGCCGTGATCCCGGTCAAAAGCAGCGCTGCCGCCCACCTTACAGTCCGGCCTGCTCTCTTTTCTGAAAAAACGAGCAGTTCATACCTGTAGAGGACGGCCCCTAACATCACGGCCATCACAGAAAAACTGATTAAGGTGGCCAGAGCCGCACCGTTAATAGCAAAAGCCGGTACGAACACCGCATTGCCCGCTGCTTTCAGGAATAGACCGGCTGCAGTAAGTCCTAGCAGACTCCGCCCTTTTCCGGCACCGTGGAGAATAGCCGCTCCGGTTAGAAAGACAGAGGCTGGGAGCACGGAAAAGCTGATCACCTGCAGCGCTGTCTGTCCCGATGTATCTGTAAAAAGCATCGGATTGAGAGACGGCATAACCGAAGCCAGCCCGACAGCAGCCGCGCCGCCGAACACAGCCCCGGTTTTCAAAGCGCGGATTGTATACTGCTGCTGTAGCTTTCGATCATGCCGTAACGCCGCTTTTGCTACCATCGGAACGAGGCTCAGTGAAAATGAGGTCGTCAGCACCGTGCCGAGTTGAACAACGGGCCAGCCTCGGTCATACACGCCTTTCAGGATCCCGGCCGCCTCAAGGGTAAAGCCGGAAAATCTGAGCAGCCTGATTAGTGTAAAGGAGTCTATGAGCTGCATGGCGATCAGGGACATCGCGCTCAGACAGACAAAAAAGCCGCCTGTGAGTATCGCGATGCTCTGTTCCTTCCATTTAATATGTGTTCCGTTTCCGTTATGGGTTGAAAAACTATTCTTCGTGTATTTCTTTCCTGCTGCAAGCAAAATGAGAAAAGCAGCGCCTGCTCCGAAAAATGACCCTGCAGCTGCCGCAGTGCCCGCTTCATATGGACCGTAATTTGACATCGCCCATGCAGAGAGAACGAGAATGACTGCGACACGGACAAACTGTTCGCCGACCTGGGAAACTGCAGAAGGCGTCATCCAGTGCAGTCCCTGATAATACCCACGCAGTACAGAGACAAAAGGCATAATAAAAAAAGGTGCCGCCATGCCGCGCAGAGGCATAACAAGCCCGGGATCGCCCATCCAGCCGGCAAGATACGGAGCAAGAGCGATAAGCAGTCCGCCAAGAACGAAATTGACAATACCGACAGTAACAAACGATACAGCCAGAATGCTCCTGACTGCGCCTCGTCCGTTCTGCTCAAATTCATCGGCAACAAGCTTTGAAATAATAACCGGAAATCCATAGGTAGCCATTACGAGGGCAATACCGTAAAACGGGTATACCTGCTGGTAGACGTAAAAGCCTGTATCGCCCGTGATATTCTGATACGGCACTTTATAAACCGCACTGAGCACTTTGACAATCAGTGCTGCAAGGGAGAGATACACCGCTCCTCTCAGGAAAGACTGTTTGTATGTATGATTCTGTTTTTTGCGGCTTTGTGTATCGCTTTCGCCCGGTTCCATCATCATTAACACCCGTTCACCCATTAAGCGAGGGCTGTCCCCCGCTGACTTTTTATCTGATAATTATACCATATAGTGCCCACACACAGAAAAGAAGGGCTCCGTGGAAGGCGCCCTTCTTAACGTAAAATCTTACTGCTCCATCTGGCGGGCGAGGAATCCAGCTGCTGTTTCAGCAAGCTTTCTCTCCACATCGCCCATTTCTGCACTGTCTTTGGCTACAAGAATCACAGCGCCGATTGGATCGCCTCCGGCAATAATTGGAGCAATCACGTACCCGTTCAGGTTTTCTTTCGCATCACCTGCGATGTTGTACTCACCTGCACTTGCTTCCAGCAGCGTTTTCCGGTCGTTCATCGCGGTTTCCGCCAGCTCCCCGATACTCTTGTTTGCATATTCTTTCTTCGAGCCGCCTGCCACTGCAATGTAAGTATCCCGGTCTGCAATCAGCACTGGATGATTCAGGCTATCATAAAGTGCTTCTGCATATTCCTGTGCAAAGTCACCAAGCTCCGAGATTGGCGAGTACTTCTTGAGAATCACTTCTCCGTCACGGTCAACGAAGATCTCAAGGGGGTCTCCCTCACGGATTCTCAGTGTGCGCCGGATCTCTTTCGGAATTACTACGCGGCCCAGGTCATCAATTCGACGAACAATACCAGTTGCCTTCATACATACGTTGCCTCACTTTCTTGGTGTAATCACGACGATGTGCATTTCGTGTGAGCAATGTTTTTAGCTGCTAGCTTTAGCTTGCACTTATTATCCATCTAAAAAAAAGAACTATTCACCAATTAAAGAATAAAATTGTGCGATTGCCTTTAAATCAGATGTTTTGCCAGTAGCAGAATATGTGGAGAGGCGTGCAGTGCTCGACTGCATCTGACTTCACCCATAAGCTCCACTCTTTTAAAATTCTCCTATAGCACTGACAGAACGAATTAGATATTCCACCGTTTCACTCCATCCGTTCTCTTTCCGCGGCGAAGGCGGTGAGCATCCTCGGGCTTCGCCCTGTGGGATCTCCCACTGCCATCTAACTGCCGCAGGAGCCTCACAGCCGGCGTTCCACTTCTCCTGTAAATACTCTGCAGAATGATTCCCTCTTCCACTTTGGCAATTATTAAAATAACCGGGAGGAATAGTTCCCCCCGGCAGTGATTCTTCTACCCGACCGGCTCTTTTCTGACTTCATCCAGCCTGGAAAGAGCAGATTCAAGATAATTTAAATACTCCCCATCATCAAGTGTTTTGCGTTTACAGTGAATTGTAATGGCGTTGCCGGTCATGGAGAGATTCATCTTGCGCGAGATCTTCGTCACCATTTCCATCAGCTTCGCCCCATCGATATGCTCCGTCATGTCCGGGGAAATAATTACTTTGCATTCGTTATTCTTTTCATTGATTGATTCGATTTTTTCCTGGCGGGCATAGTGCCTGATTTTCGCAACCTGGAACAGATAGCCCACTTCCTTCGGGTAATCCCCGAACCGGTCGATCATTTCATTTTGCAGATCAAGGATGTCACGGTGTGATTCAAGTGATTTAAACCGTTTATACATATCAATTTTCTGCTTTGAATCGGAAATATAGGATTCCGGAATGTACGCATCGACTTTAATATCGAGCTCAATGTCCTGCTGTTTCTTCTGCGGTGTTTTTTTCTGACCGTCATCCTTTTTGATGGATTCCTTACGGTCATCAATTGCATCCTTAAGCATCTGGGAGTAGAGATCAAACCCGACCGATGCAATGAATCCGTGCTGTTCGGCTCCAAGAAGGTTACCGGCCCCCCGGATGGAGAGATCCCGCATAGCAATCTTAAAGCCGGAGCCGAGTTCCGTAAATTCCTTAATAGACTGGAGACGTTTTTCGGCCACTTCCGTCAGTACCTTATCCCGCTGGTGAGTAAAGTACGCATAGGCAACCCGGTTCGACCGCCCTACTCGTCCCCGGAGCTGATACAACTGGGAAAGACCCATCCGGTCGGCATCATAAATAAGAAGCGTGTTCACGTTCGGAATATCCACGCCTGTTTCAATGATGGTTGTGGTAACAAGTACGTCTGCACTTCCTTCAAGGAAATCAAGAATCACATTCTCAAGTTCCGTTTCCGTCATCTGACCGTGGGCAAAACGAACAGACGCATCCGGTACGAGTGCCGCCACCTTGTCAGCCATGGATTCGATATCTTCAACCCGGTTGTATAGGAAGAACACCTGGCCTCCCCGGGCAAGCTCACGTTCAATCGCCTCTCTTGTAAGCGCCTCGTTGTACTCCACCACATACGTCTGTACCGGAAAACGGTTCTCGGGCGGGGTTTCAATAACCGAAAGATCCCGCACACCGAGCATGCTCATGTGGAGCGTCCTCGGAATCGGTGTTGCCGTAAGTGTCAGCACATCCACGTTCGCTTTCAGCTGTTTAATCTTTTCCTTATGTGTCACTCCGAAACGCTGTTCCTCATCCACCACGAGCAGACCGAGGTCTTTAAACTTCACATCTTTTGAAAGGAGGCGGTGTGTACCCACAACGATATCCACGGAGCCTTTTTCAAGACCGTTTATTGTCACTTTCTGTTCCTTTTTGGAACGGAAGCGGCTCATCAGCCCGATATTAATCGGAAAATCCTGAAAACGTTCGCGGATCGTTTCGTAGTGCTGCTGGGCGAGAATCGTCGTAGGCACGAGAAACGCGACCTGCTTGCCGTCCATTATGGCTTTAAAGGCCGCACGAAGTGCTACTTCAGTTTTTCCATAGCCTACGTCGCCGCAAAGAAGGCGGTCCATCGGACGGTCCCGTTCCATATCCTTTTTAATCTCTTCGATTGCCGTCAACTGGTCTTCGGTCTCCTGGTACGGGAATGACTGTTCAAATTCCCGTTGCTCATGACCGTCTTTCGAGAAGGCGTACCCTTTTGACGCTTCCCGCTCAGCATAAAGCTTGATCAGGTCGTCGGCAATATCTTCCACCGATGACTTGACTTTGCTCTTCACCTTCTTCCAGTCACTTCCACCGAGCGCATACAACTTCGGCTCCTTGTCTTCTGAGCCTACATATTTCTGCACCTGATCGATCTGATCCACAGGTACGTAAAGCTTGTCGTCACCTGCATAGGTAATATGCATGTAGTCTTTATGGAGACCGCCGATATCAAGTGTTTCTATTCCGAGATATTTTCCGATCCCGTGGTTAATGTGAACGACCCAGTCACCGACTTTCAGCTCGGAATAGCTTTTTATCCGTTCTGCATTCGACAGCTTCTGCCGGTTTCGTTTCGGTTTTCGTGTTTTCTTTGTAAATACTTCTTCTTCCGTGATCACGATGAGTTTCTGCATCGGCAGTTCAAATCCTGCCGTCATATGGCCGATCGTAATAAGCGCCTGTCCCTGGGCGGGAACGGAATCCGAATTTGTCAGAGCGGCTTCAATATCATAGTCTGAGAGCACCTGCTTCATGCGCTGGGCCCGGTCTTCATCTCCTGCTGCGAACAGAATGCTGTACCCGCTTTCCTTCCAGCGTTCCACTTCTGTTTTAAGAAGATGGAGCTGGCCGTGAAAGTTCTGGGTCGATTTCGCCTGGAAATTGACGATATTCTTCGGGGCAGTAGACGGCACATGCCGTAAAAACAAACTCATGTAAACGCGCGGGAGCCGCGTCTTCTCCATTAATTCAGACCACGACTTTGAGATAGCCAGATCCTTTACACTCGCCCCCTGAGCAAGCATGGTCGTCTGCCATTCGGCTTCCTCATTTTCGAGGTTTCCTGCCATCTCCTGTACGCGGCTGATTTCGTCTACAAAAACTGCTCCTCCGTCAGGCAGATAGTCAAGAAGGGTCGCTTTTTCGTCATAGTAGTACGCCATATATTTGTACATGGAATCAAAAGGTGTTTTCTCTTTCAGCCAGCTGAGCTCTTCCCCGATCTTCTCTGCTGTTTTTTCCTTCAGGGCATTGTCCTTCAGGCGGTTCAGTGTCCCGGCAAGCTCTTTTTCAAGCTGTTCTGCACCGTTCCTGTAATGCTCGTCATACAGAAGGACCTCCTTTGCAGGGCCAATCCACATCTCTTTTACCTGTTCGAGCGAACGCTGCGTTTCCACGTCAAAATGCCGGATTGAGTCCACTTCCGTGTCGAACAGTTCAATCCGGACCGGATGCTCTTCTGTGAGCGGGTAAAGGTCGATAATCCCTCCGCGCACGCTGAATTCACCCGGGGAAGAAACCATTGCCGACCGGGTGAAGCCCATAGCAATAAAACGGCTGAGAAGGTCTTCCAGATTCACATCCTCCCCAACGGTCAGCTTGGCCTGACAGCTCTTCCATACGTCCATAGGCGGAAGAAGTCGGCGAAGACCGGCCATTGGAGTAATTACGATCCCCTGTCTGCCGCTGGTCCAGTGATTCAATACTTCAAGGCGCTGGCCTCTCATCTCCGGAGAAGCTACTGCGATTTCTGAAGCGATCAGTTCGTTTACAGGGTATAAAAACACCCGCTCCTCGCTTATAAGCGACGTCAGATCCTCATACAGCTTCTGAGCCTGATATAAATTATGTGTGACAATCAGCTGGGACTGTCCCGTTTTTTCATATATGGATGATAAAAATAATGACCTGGATGATCCGGTCAGGCCGGCAACCATCTGCTCGGACAGCGACGCTTCAATCCCGTCCGCCACACTCGCCAGATCGTCCCCCCGGCTGAACAATTCTATTAAACCTTTCACGGCCTCTTCCCCCCTTAACATAGCCTGTCTCTATTGGTTCCTGCGCTCTTCAGCTTTTACAAATCATTTCGCCGCAGGCTGTTCCTTTCTGCGGGCACCGCTCCAGCCTTGCAAGGTCAAATCCGTCTGCCTGGTTTACTTTAATCCTTTTGTATTTATATTCTAGTGAATTTAAAAAAGGACGGTAACAGCAGAAAAACGCTTTGGCTTTACAGCCAAAGCTCTGCCTTCTCTAATGGAGAAAGGATTCGTACTCATGATAATCAGGATGGTCGGCAAGTGTCTGCTCACAGTTTTCACAAATCGTTGTTACATGAAGATCACCACGGGAATCACATTCAATCATGTCGTTGCGCTCGTCCTCTGTCAGTTTGTCAAAACCAAGCTGCTCTGTATCGGCAACCCGTTCACTAATCGATCCCAGCCTCTGCTGACAATGACGGCACTGGTAATGAATAGCCATCTTCATCCTCCCTCACAAGCCTGTTTAGACATATGCATTATTAGTATGATCAACAGGAGGACCGGCTATTCGCTTACAGATAGTAGTTTTCAGTTTGATTTTTCGGAAGGCTGCTGCTTATTTCGCTTCAGGCGGACGGTTTCAACGGGCGGGGCCTCAGCCTCCTCGGAAAGAACACTCTCCGGGGTCTTCTGCTCCTGCTCATCCCGCCGGAGTCGCCGCATTTCGCACCATAAATCAAATTAGTTCACTCGTGTGTCTCCCAATTGATCAGCCAGCCTGTGATTGAAACATATCCAGGGATCTCAGTTAAACTGGTTCATGACCTGATTGAACGGTTCCTTCGTCCAGGCCTCACACGCCTCTGCTGCTTTTTCCAATGCTGTATTCACGTCTTCGCGCTCATCAGGGGCGAAACGGCCGAGAACATGATCCGTTACAGCCTGTCCGTGATCAGGCCGGCCTACACCAACCCGGATGCGTTTAAAACGATCCGTTCCCAGGTGCTGAATTAAGGACTTCATGCCATTATGACCACCGGCTCCCCCTTTTTCACGAAGTCTGATTTTACCGGGAGCCAGGTCCAGGTCATCGTAGACGACGAGAATATCTTCGGCTGTCATTTTGTAAAAGTTCATCAGTGGTACAACGGACTCTCCTGACAGATTCATATAAGTCAGCGGTTTAAGCAGAAAAATCTTCTGATCTCCCATACCTGCAGAACCGTATACACCTTTAAATTTATTCTGGGAAAGGGAAATATTAAGTTTGTCCTGACAACGGTCAATCACATCAAAGCCTACATTGTGCCTTGTACCGTCGTATTTGGGGCCGGGATTTCCCAGTCCAACGATCAGTTTCATCTTCAGGTCCTCACTTTCTTCTTCAACAGAGCGGTTGAACCATTTTTTAAAAAACATTACGGCCTCCTCTTTATCTGCACCTCAGCTGTAAAGCTGCTTCAAGGCGAAAAGAGGCATAACCGGATCGGTTATACCTCGTCATGACGTACGGGTTATTTTGACTCTTCGTTTTCTTCGCCTTCGGATTCTTCTTCTGCTCCAACGAGTTCAGGCTCAGCGCCTTCTTCTCCTTCAGGTGCTTCCTCTTCTTCAGGCTCTTCTGTAGGAGGAAGAACAGATACGACCACTTCTTCAGGGTCGTTGTTAAATTCGAAGTCGCCAACGCCTTTAATGTCCTTAACCTGAATCGAATCGTTGATTTCAAGGTTGGATACATCAAGATCGATGGAATCCGGAAGGTTGGCAGGAAGGGCACGTACTGAAAGCTCGTAAGCCGCCAGCTGAACAACGCCGCCGTCCTTGGCACCCTGCGCTTCCCCTTTAAGGTTAACCGGGATATCAGCATCGAGTTCACTTTTCATATCTACGGCATAAAAGTCGATATGAGTAACCTCGTTTTTAATGTGGTCCATCTGCATGTCGTAAATCATGACATCAAACTTTTTACCGTCTTTATCGAGTTTAAATACGCTCGTTTTACCTACTTTACGGTATGTTTTGATGAATTCAATCTCATCTACCGTAACCGGAGTGGACTCCAGCGTCTTTCCGTAAAGCACGCCTGGAATGCCCCCTGACTGGCGAATTTTATTGAGTCTTGAACCTCGTAAATCCTTTCGGTCTACTGCTTGCAATGATGTTGCCATGTCTAGTCACCTCATCCTTTTCGTCTCAGTATAATGTTTTACCCAACTTTGAATGATTTGAAACCAAACCCTGGTTAATGATTGCTGTTCTCTCTCAGGTGTGTTCGCTTTAACAGGGATCTGTTAATCCGGCTGACTGAACGAATTAATCAAACAGCTTGCTCACGGAACGCTGCTCGTGTACATGGATGATCGCTTTGGCGAGCAGTTCACCGACTGAAAGTGTCGTTACCTTCTCAGTTTTCTTCTCTTCCGGAAGATTGATGGTGTTGGTAACCACAAGCTCCTTGATTTTTGAGTTCTCAATCCGCTCCATAGCCGGCCCGGAAAGTACCGGGTGCGTACAACAAGCGTACACTTCTTTTGCGCCGGTTTCAACTAATGCGTTAGCCGCAAGCGTCATCGTACCGGCAGTGTCAATGATGTCATCAATGATAATCGCTGTTTTTCCTTCCACGTTACCAACGATGTTCATGACTTCCGCCACGTTCGGTTTCGGACGGCGCTTATCAATAATGGCAATTGGCGCCTTCAGGCGGTCAGCCATCTTACGGGCTCGGATTACGCCCCCGTGGTCAGGTGAAACAATCACCACGTCATCGAAGTTTTTCGACTCGAAGTAGTCTGCAAGAATCGGAACTCCGACAAGCTGGTCAACCGGAATATCAAAGAAGCCCTGGATCTGTGTGGCGTGAAGATCGAGTGCAATGACCCGTGTCGCCCCGGCTGTTTCAAGCAGGTTTGCCACAAGCTTCGCTGTAATCGGCTCTCTTGAGCGTGCTTTCCGGTCCTGCCGGGCGTATCCGTAGTACGGCATCACCACATTGATCGTTTTGGCAGAAGCTCTTTTAAGAGCGTCAATCATGATCAGCAGTTCCATAATGTGTTCGTTGGCCGGAGAAGACGTGGACTGAATCACATACGTGTCACATCCACGAATGCTTTCTTCAATGTTGATTTGAATTTCTCCGTCACTGAAGCGGGATACAGAGCTTTTTCCCATCTCAAGACCGATATGCTCGGTAATTTCATGTGCAAGTTCCGGGTTTGAGTTCAATGTAAATACTTTCAGCTTACCGTTGCCGTACTGTGCCATAAGTGCACTAACCCCCATAATGGAATGATATTGGGCTTTCGCTGCCCGTTTACCGATCGCGCACGACCGCTGTTATTTTTTGTTCATCTTCTCTGTTACATAGTTTTCCTTAACGGTCTGACGCTCCCGGGCTATGGCCAGTGCTTCACCTGGCACATCATCGGTAATCGTTGAACCAGCTGCCACGTAGGCTCCCTGCCCTACCGTGACAGGGGCAATCAGGTTGGAATTACAGCCGATAAAGGCCCCGTCTTCAATTTTCGTGAGGTGTTTGTTCGTTCCGTCATAGTTGACAGTAATTGAACCGCATCCCACATTGACGCCGTCTCCAATCTGGGCATCTCCCAGGTAGCTGAGGTGGGAGGCTTTGCTCCCTGTTCCCATAGACGTTTTCTTAATTTCCACGAAGTTTCCGATTCTGGCATCATCACCGATGTCGGACTGCGGACGGATGTGGGAAAACGGACCGATGGCTACGTTCTTTCCGATCTCGCTGTCATGGACGACAGACTGTTTCACTGTCGTCCCACTGCCAATACGGGCATTTTTAATTTCAGTATGAGGACCGATGACACATTGATCACCGATCACCGTCCCGCTCTCAATTACCGTTCCGGGATAAATTACCGTGTCTTTCCCAATCGTCACATCAGCCTGAATGTAGGTGTTGGACGGATCAATCATACCGGCACCGTTTCGCATATGCTCTTCATTGATACGCGTTTGCATAACCTGCTCAGCCCGGCTTAACGCAACCCGGTCATTGACGCCCATCGTCTCATCAAAATCAGGAGTTTGCCATGCCCCTATGCGCTCACCTTTTTTCTGAAGGATCTCAATAACGTCCGGCAGGTAGTACTCTCCCTGAACATTGTCGTTCGTTACCTCGCTGAGTGCTTCAAAGAGGGCTTCATTATCAAAACAGTACGTTCCTGTATTGATTTCCTTTACGTCACGTTCTTCAGTATTGGCATCTTTATGTTCTACAATTCGTTTCACTGCGCTGCTTTCGTCCCTGATCACGCGGCCGTACCCTGACGGATCTTCCGCTTTTGCTGTCAGAACTGTCGCTTTCGCACCTTCTTTTTCATGAAAATCAAGAAGGGCATCAATTGTTTTTTCTGTTAGAAGAGGCGTGTCTCCGCACAGCACAATTGTGGTTCCTTTTTCACCCGCAAGTAAAGACTCTGCCTGCATGACGGCGTGTCCTGTTCCGAGCTGTTCTTCCTGCAGCACGTATTCTGCGTCAGCGCCGAGGCGTTCTCTTACCATCTCTGCCCCATGGCCGGTGACAGCAATCGTTTTTTCAACGTTACAGCCTTTGAGCTGGTCGACTACATGCTGAACCATGGCTTTCCCGCATACGGGATGCAGCACTTTGTACAAGTCGGACTTCATTCTTGTTCCTTTACCTGCGGCTAAAATAACCGCGAACCGTTTAGACATACAATACCTCCAGGGTGCGTTTTTCCACTAATGAATATATCCTAAAACCGGCGATTTTTCAAGGTAAGGTGATAGATTACGAGGTTTTGCGCAGGCCTGGTGCAGAAGGGATCGGGATTTGGGGTCTGATCAGAGGAAAGTATTTCTAAAAAGGGGGTCGCACTTCTCCGGAATTGGCATTGCGCCGTCCGGACACAGCACGTAAAAAAATAACCCGACCGTCTGAAAGGCCAGGTTATCAGCATTCAATTTTTTACGAAGCACCTGCTTCTTCGTACTCCACTTCTTCTTCAGCACCGGCCCGCTCGTACTCCGCCAGAACAGCTGACTGGATCTTTTCGCGGGTACCAGAGGAAATTGGATGGGCAATATCACGGAATTCCCCGTCCGGCGTACGCTTGCTCGGCATGGCTACAAACATGCCATTGTTTCCGTCGATTACACGAATGTCATGCACGACAAACTCCTCATCGATGGTAATAGATGCGATGGCGAGCATACGACCTTCCGTATTCACACGGCGAAGTCTCACATCTGTTACTTCCATATCTGTCACCACCTTTAGCGTTAAAATAAATTCTTAACTTACATTTTCAACACCAGTTGGAAAAATCCTTCTATTTTTTTAGAAAAATATAAAAATTGAAAACGCTAACGTCTGTTATCATAAATAAAGACACTTTAAGAAAAAAAGCTCTTTTCGTAAAGATTGTTGCTTTAACCAGCTTTAATTTAGTAGCGAAAGGCCGCGACTCCTGCGGGAAAAGCAACAACGAGCAACTACATCACGAATAGGCTGCGAGTTGCTTCGACGCATGTACCTCGGAACTGGACTGGAAGAGGAAGAAGCAGAAAAGTTCCCGAGGAGGCTGCGTTGCCCGCGGAAAGCGTCGGCCTGCAGCGCAGAAAACAACAATCTATCCGAAAACAGTCAAAAAAAGACCCGGCCTTCCTGTAAAACCGGGTCAAATTCCTACTATTCATTTAGGGATGATCTAAAGAACAACGCCGCCATCGACACTGAGGATTTCTCCTGTGATGAACCGGGCTTCATCGGAAGCGAGGAACAGGTAGGCATTGGCGATATCTTCAGGTACAGCAAGATCCTTGAACACAGACTTGTCTTTCATAATTCCGAGAACCTTTTCAGGCATCTTTTCTGTCATAGGCGTGAGAACAAAACCAGGTGCTACAGCATTTACCCGCACGTTGTAGCGGCCGAGCTCTTTTGCCCATGTTTTGGTCATCCCGTTCACGCCCCATTTAGTGGCTGCATAGTTCGTCTGCCCGAAATTGCCGTATGTGCCGACAACAGAAGAAGCGTTGAGAATGACACCGCCATTCTGCTCTTTCATTTCTTCAGCTGCTGCCTGAGCAACATTGAAGACCCCTTTTAAATTCACATCAATGACCCGGTCCCACTGGGATTCTTCCATTTTCAGAAGCTGGGCATCAGCCGTGATCCCGGCATTATTAACGAGAATATCCACCCGGCCGTACAGTTCTTTTGCCTCCCGGATCATTTCCTGTACCGACTCACGGTCTGTCACATTTACTGTTTTTGCGGCCGCCCTGCCCCCGGCTGATTCAATTTCCCGAACCACCTGGGCAGTATCTTCTTCATTTAGATCTGCGGCAACAACAGCTGCTCCCTCCTGTGCGAAACGAATAGCTGTCGCCCGTCCGATCCCTCGTCCGGCACCGGTAATAACGGCTGTTTTATTATCAAGTCTTTTCATGGATATAACGCTCCTTTAAGTGATGGTTTAGGCGTAAATCAGCAATTGACTTTCACAAAGATTAAAGAAAGTAAGTATACCTCTTAGTCAGAAAATCTCTATTATGCGCAGCGGATGGCGTTAAGTGGAGCTTTGCTAAACTAACGGAAGGGTATACTTATTTAAAGAATACCGAATACAGGATAAAGGGTGGAAACAAGAATCGCCACGAACACCGAGGCTACCGGAATGAGTACACCGACAACGAAGATGTCCTTGTACGATTCCTTATGACTCATACCTGTAATGGCAAGCAGGGTTAATACCGCCCCGTTATGCGGCAGGGCATCCAGTCCCCCTGAAGCAATGGACGCAACCCGGTGAAAGGCCTCAGGCGGAATCCCTGTAGCCATTGAAATTTCATAATACCGGTCCCCGAGTGCTTCAAGTGCAATCCCCATTCCCCCTGAAGCGGACCCTGTAGCACCGGCAAGGACGTTGATCGCCGCTGCCTGGGAGATAAGCGGATTACCGGGCACACTCAGCACGAGCCGGGTAAGATCTTCAAAACCGGGAACAGCCCGGACAACTGAGCCAAAACCGACTGCGGCACTCGTATTAATAATGGCAATAACCGATCCGCCTGCACCGCCGTTGATGGCTTTTGTGAATCCGCGGAATTTCTGGATGTTTAAAAGCATAATTGCCACGATTCCTGCAATAAGAGCGACCACAATATCCCAGTTAAAAATGTTCAGTGTAAAGACGACAATCACCAGAGGCAGAAATGAAAGCGCAACGTGGGGAATTTTGCCCACTTCTTCTTCTGTTACCATATTCTTGTCTTTTGGTTCCGTAAAGACTTCTCCTGCAGCAACAAGTTTTTTCTCACGCCAGCGGAGATACAGATAGCCCCCCACCGCCATAACAACGGCAGCTGAAATCCCCATGACCGGCGCTGCCATCGCCGTTGTAAAATAGTACTCGGTCGGGATCAGGTTCTGAATCTGCGGCGTTCCCGGAATGGCCGTCATGGTGAACGTAAACGCTCCAAGTGCCACAGTTGCCGGCATCAGCCTTCTCGGGATGTTTGCTTCTCTGAACAGCGCCAGGGCAAGGGGATAAACGGCAAATACGACAACAAACAGGCTTACCCCGCCGTAAGTAAGAACGGCAGCAGAAACGAGTACCCCGAGGATTGCCCGCTCTGTTCCAATGACTTTCGTCAGGGCAGTGGCCACACTCCGGGCCATCCCTGTATCCTCCATGAGCTTTCCGAAGATTGCCCCAAGCATAAATACGGGGAACCACGTCTTAGCAAAGCCGACGAACCCCTCCATATACGTACCTGTGTATGCTTCCAGCAGATCAAGCCCTCCGGTTAGTGCGACAACCCCGGCTGCAATCGGCGCAACCCAGATAATGGACCATCCGATATACGCCAGAAACATAAGCAGTGCCAAACCTAGAATAATACCAAACATTGAAATGTCCTCCTCTCAGTCTTTTTATTTCATCACGGCATCAGGTCTGCTGAAGGCATGACCGAGACCGATCTTTTCATCTCTGAAAATAGCGGCATCCATCGGCTTCAGTTCATCTGAGATCACCGGTTCAAAATCCATCTGGTCAAGAATGTCCCTTTGCAGGTCGGTACCAGGTGCAATTTCTTTCAGTACGAGGCCGTTGAGCCCGAGTTCAAATACTGCCCGTTCGGTCACATACAGAATCGGCCGCTTCAGCTCTGATGCATACGGGCCGCTGAAGGTCACCTGTTCCACCTCACGGATAAACTTTTTGATTTTTCCTTCCTGGATAATCTTTAATTCCCCGTCCGCGACCTCCACTTTCAGACCGCCTGCTGTAAAGGAACCGCAGAAGACAACCTTCTGTGCATTCTGTGTAATATTGATGAATCCGCCTGCTCCGGTTACTTTCGTACCGAACTTGCTGACATTAACGTTTCCATCCTGGTCAAGCTGGGCCAATCCGAGAAAAGCGAGATCAAGTCCGCCCCCATCATAAAAGTCAAACTGGTAGGGCTGATCGATAATCGCATCCGGATTGGTGGAAGCACCAAAACTTAATCCTCCAGCCGGAATACCACCGATCGGTCCGGATTCCACTGTGAGTCTCATATCAGCGATAACGCCTTCCTCACTGGCTACCGACGCCACCCCTTCAGGGACACCGATACCAAGGTTGGTGATGGCATTCGGAACCAATTCCATTGCCGCGCGCCGTGCAATCACTTTCCGCTCGTTTAAAGGAAGCGGTTTCAATTTATCCAGTGACACTTTGATTTCACCGGAATAGGTGGGATTATAATGCTCGGCAAACGTCTGCATGTGATTGGCAGGTTCCGATTCAACAATGGCATCCACAAGAATTCCCGGTACTTTTACCATCCGCGGGTCCAGTGTGCCGCTCTCCACCACTTTTTCCACCTGCAGCAGGACGACCCCGCCGGAATTTTTCGCCGCCTGGATGATGGAGAGAACCTCCAGGCTCGCTGCTTCCTTTTCCATAGTGGCGTTTCCAAATTCGTCAGCGTATGTGGCACGGATGATGGCTGCATGAATCGGAAATGTATTGTAAAACAGATATTCCCGTCCGTTAAATTCCATAAGTTCAACGAGATCCTCTGTTGTTTCCTCATTAATTTTACCGCCGTCATTCCGGGGATCTACAAACGTCCGCAGCCCCACATGGGATATCGTGCCGGGCTTTCCTGCTGCAATATCCCTGAACAGGTGGGTGATGACTCCCTGGGGCAGGTTGTAAGCTTCGATTTTATTCTCAATCGCAAGCTTCTGAAGCTTTGGAGCAAGGCCCCAGTGTCCACCGATAACTTTTTTTACAAGCCCCTCATGTCCCAGATGATTAAGGCCTCGGTTCTTTCCGTCTCCCTGTCCTGCTGCATAGACGAGGGATAAATCGTTTGGTGCCCCTTCCTCAAGAAAGCGTTCTTCAAGTGCTTTCGTTAATTCCTCCGGATGCCCGTTGCCGACAAACCCGCCGGTTGCCACCATGGATCCGCTTTCAATTTTACTTACCGCTTCTCTCGCTGACATCACTTTGCTCATAAACGTTCCCCTCCGGTATCAAATTTGTCTCACCTGCAGTGAGATATGTGATACCTGACTGTTAATGCAAGAACGGTGCCAGTTCTGCAGGACGCTTTTCTTCAGAAACCGCCTCTTTATGTATGCGCTTTCTTTTTTCAGCCTGCAGAACTGTTCGGAAAAACTTACACTAATTAAAGTGCTCTCATATTAGTTGTCAGAAAGTACGGACACTTACCGGTTTTTTTCGAATGGGTGTTAAATTAATCTGACACTTTGTGTTTTTTCTCCTTTTTTACCCTGAATTCCACAAAAAAATCTCAAAGAAATCTTTGAGATTATAATTGATAACGTGCTATTTTTTCGTAAAGGGCTGTCCGGCTGATTTCGAGTGACCGGGCTGCCTTCGATTTGTTGCCCTTCGCATATCTTAGCGCATCCGTAACCGCTTTTTTCTCTGCTTTCTGCAGCTGCTCCGCCAGCGGTGCTGGACTTAACGCTGCTTCAGCACCGGTTATTTTTTCAGGGAGGTGCGGCAGACTAATCGTCTCATAGGAATTAACAACGTTAATTGTCCGTTCAATCACGTTTTCAAGTTCCCTTGTATTGCCGGGCCAGTTATAGGCAGCGAGGGCATTCATAGCTGCTGCGTCAATGTGCCTTACTTCTTTCCCAAGCTTGGCAGATAGTTTTTTCAGAAAGTATGGAACGAGAACGTCAAGATCTTCAGGGCGGCTTCTGAGGGGCGGAATCTGAATTAAAAACACATTCAGTCTATAGTAAAGATCGAGTCGGAAGTCCCCGTCCTGAATCATCAACTCGAGATTCCGGTTCGTTGCCGCAATCACCCGAATGTCCACAGAGGAGGCTGTTGTTGCGCCTACCTTTTCAACTTCGCGCTCCTGAAGCACTCTCAGAAGTTTTACCTGCATATGGATCGGAAGCTCCCCGATTTCATCCAGAAAAATTGTCCCTCCGTCAGCAGCTTCAAACTTTCCTTTTTTTCCGCCTCGTTTCGCACCGGTAAAGGATCCTTCTACGTAGCCAAAGAGCTCTGATTCAATCAGATCACTTGGAATCGCCGCACAGTTGACTTTCACAAACGGCCCCGGTGCACGGGAACTGGCATTGTGAATAGCGTGGGCAAAGAGTTCCTTTCCCGTGCCGCTTTCCCCGAGTAGAAGCACGCTTGATTGTGCTTCGGCAGCTTTGGCAGCCAGATCTTTCGCTTTCTTCCACGGCTCGCTCGTGCCGGCAAGCTGTTCAAAATGATATTTCGCCCGGTTGCTTTCACTCCACTCCCCCCGGTAGGAGGCAAGCTCTTTCTCGAGACTTTCCAGCCGCTTTTTAAGGGCCTTAAAACCGCCGAGATTCTTAAAAAGCACCTTTCCAACCGCTCCGACGAGTTTGCCTTTCTTGAAAATCGGCAGCCTGGTGGCAATCATATAGTCTCCTTTGATCGGCTGAATATCAGCGATTTCCGCTTTACCGGTCTGCGCCACAATATGCATGCGCGTATGGGTAATCACATCCGTCACATGGCGGCCGACAATCTGATCGACTTCCATTTCAAGAAAATCAGCATATTCCTGACTGATCATTGTAATAATCCCATGCTCATCGACAATAATGATCCCGTCGTAGACAAGTTCAATAATCGCCTCCATCTGCTCCGCTTTTTCCTTCCAGCTTTCATCATCGGCAGAGACAGGGGTAAGACCGGAGCGTGAAAAACGGAGCACGTAACAGGCTTGATTGTCATCAGGGATACTGAGCTTCTTTTTTCTGACATAAAGCCGGCAGTCAAGATAAAGAAGCGAGTAGTTCTCCTCGTCCGCTCCGTCATAAAGGACATCGTTAAACTGTTCACCCTGTAATACGGCTTCAAGCTGGCTGCCTGCAAGCTCAACATTGTCCTCCTCAAACAGGCGGCCGGCCTGCTCATTGGCATAAACAATCTCCTGCTGACTGTCCACGATTATAATCCCCGCTGTTGCCGTGTCCAGTACCGACTGATAAAGCTTTTCTGTGTGCCGCCATTTTGACTCGAGGAAGGTAAGCCACTCGTCCGGGTGCAGAATCCCCGAAAGTTCCTGTCTGTCATTTACAACAGGAAGTGAGGAAGGCTTCCATTTAAGCTTATGCAGCGGGTCTTCTGTTTCGTGGACGGTTGTGAGGTTTCTGCCCATAATTTCCCCGACTTTTGTTTTCGGCGGCAGTCCCTTCATCATCGCGGTCATCAGCGAATCACCTGAAAGTGTACCCACGACTTGACTGCTGCTGTTTACGACCGGTGCATCAGCATCTTTCATGTGATACATTTTCCCCGCCGCCTCCTGAATGCTTTCGTCTGTTTTCAGTACCACGGCCGGCTTTTTCATTGCCGCTTTCGCAGGATAGAATCTTTTTGTATCCACTGCATTCCAGCCTCCTGTATTGTCTTTGTAAGAGGCTGTCACCAGCCTTCAATGTTCGTTCCGTACCCAGATGCTGAAATCAGTATAGCAAAGAGGAGACCTATAAGTCAGCCTCCTCCATATGCCCGTTACCGCGATACAATTAAAGAGGTGCCCTGACCTCCGCCTACGCACAGTGTCGCCAGCCCGTGTTTCACATCTCTTTTTTTCATTTCATAAAGAAGTGTCACGAGAACACGTGTACCTGACGCTCCAATCGGATGCCCAAGGGCAATGGCTCCTCCGTTTACGTTGACCTTCTCCCGGTTAAGACCGAGATCGCGGGCTACACTGAGTGACTGTGAAGCGAATGCCTCATTGGCTTCAATCAGATCCAGATCATCTACAGTCAGACCGGCACGCTGTAAGGCCTTTTTAGTTGCCGGAACAGGCCCGTATCCCATGATCTCAGGGTCGAGTGCGGCATGTCCGTAGGAAGTAATTTCAGCAAGGGGCTCAATGCCGAGTTTCTCCGCTTTTTCTGCTGACATCACAACAACCATCGCCGCTCCGTCATTTATACCGGAAGCATTGCCCGCCGTCACGGTTCCGTCTTTTTTAAATGCAGGTCTCAGTTTTGCCAGTTTCTCCAAAGTCATCCCATGCTTTGGAAATTCATCGTCCGTTACAACAGCCGGCTCTCCTTTGCGCCGAGGAATTTCTACGGGTACGATTTCCTCAGCAAACCGGCCTTCTTTCTGTGCAGCTTCTGCACGATTCTGGCTTGTGAGCGCAAAGTCATCCTGTTCCTCCCGTGAAAGATTCCACCTTTTAGCGATGTTTTCAGCCGTGATGCCCATATGCATGCTGCCGAAGGCATCCGTTAGACCGTCATGCAGCATGGTATCAATCATTTTACCGTCTCCCTTCCGCTGTCCCCACCGGGCCGATGGGAGAACATACGGCGCGTTGCTCATGCTTTCCGTCCCTCCGGCAAGCATAACGTCTGCGTCACCAAGAGCGATAAACTGGGCTGCCATACTTACCGAACGAAGGCCGGATCCGCACAATTTATTAATTGCCATAGCCGGTACTGTGTCCGGCAGACCTGCCCCTACCGCCACCTGACGGGCAACATTCTGACCCAGTCCGGCTGACAGGACATTTCCGATTACTGCATCTTCTATTTCCTCAGGCCGAATGCCGGCCCGCTCTATTGCTGCTTTAGCTGCGATTACGCCCAGTTCCACCGCTGTTTTTTCACTCAGGGCACCTGCAAAACTTCCAATTGGTGTACGTGCTGCACTTGCAATGACAATTTTCCGCATTGTTTATTCCTCCTCATATTTTCGTTCACCTTTACTACGCTGTATTATCATGCAAGACCTATGCCAGCAGAAGCAAGTGAAGTGTCCGGAATTCCTTACAGTCTGTGTGAAAAGAGCCTAATTGAAAGGCTCTGTTAAAGTTTAATGTTGATTTAATCAAGTTGATTGGAACGAACAAGCGACACTCCTGCGGGTACAGCACCGACGGAAGACCCCGCATGGCGATTTTCCCGAGGAGGCTGAAGTGGTGCCCGCGGAAAGGGAGCGCAGTGAGAGAAAATCAACAACTGACTTTAACAGAGCCAATTGAAAAAACTCCGTCCCATATAAGGTCCGGAGTTTCATATTTAATCGTGTATATTTCCCACTTCCACTTTGATTCTGCTTCCTCGCTCATCGACCTGGGAGAGACGCGTGAGTGATACATAATCCTGCACGAGAGGTTCTTCGGCATGTGTTGCCTCGGTAAGAACACCGATGCCTGCAACCGTGGACTGAAACTCGTGAACGAGATCCATCATCCCCCGGACAGTGCCGCCCGCTTTCATAAAGTCGTCGATAATAAGCACATTTGAATGGGGCTTCAGACTGCGTCTGGCAAGGGACATCGTCTGGATCCTTTTTTTCGAACCGGATACATAATTTATGCTGACAATCGAACCTTCTGTAATTCTGTGCTCATGGCGCACGATGCTGACAGGAACATTCAGATGCCCGGCAACCGCATAAGCCAGAGGGATTCCTTTCGTGGCCATCGTCATGACGGCATCGACCTGGGCGTTCCGGTAATGGGACGCAAAGATTCTGCCAATCGCCTGAACGAGAGACGGAGCTCCGATAATGTCCATCATATACAGGTAGCCTCCGGGAAGCAGCCGCCCCGGATCTTCCAGTTTTTCGCACAGGTCTCTAAGAATCTGCCCGCTGTAATCGCGGCTCGCAGAAGGAATATACACGACCCCTCCAGAGGCACCCGCTGCCGTCTCAAGGCTTCCGATGCCTCTCGACTCAAAGATTTCCTTAATGATGGACAGATCTTCACTGATGGATGATTTAGCTGATTCGTAACGTTCTGAAAAATAAGTTAAGGGTACCTGCTGGTGCGGATGCTCCATCAGATAATGTGTCATATCGACCAGCCGGCCGCTTCTGCGAAATTTCATCGAGTACCTCCGTGTAAAAACCGAATATTTTAATGTAAATATATCATTTTCATACGGATTTTACAAACCGACTCTGTTCACAGATGATGTTTTGCTCCGAGAAGGCGTACGACAAATACCTGGCTGACAAAACCCTTCAGTCCATTGTAAATCCGGTCGGCCCGTGACTGATTCTGAAGAAGAGCATAGACGGTCGGTCCGCTGCCGCTCATCAGAACACCTTCAGCTCCAAAACTTCTCACACGTTCCTTCAGACTTTTCACTTCCGGATAAAGTCCAAACGTAGCGTCTTCCATGGCATTTCCGAGCCCTTCACAGATGCCGCGGAAATTCTTTTCTCTGATTGCCTTTACGACAGCAGCAGTATCCGGATGTTTCAGATGATCCAGATCAAGCTTGCCGTAAATGTCCTTCGTTGAGGCTCCCATCGGCGGTTTGACGAGAACGACCCAGCACGGAGGAGGCGATGGGATGTGCTCAAGCTTTTCCCCCCGTCCTCTGGCTATAGCCGTTCCGCCGTAAACACAGAACGGCACATCCGAACCAATTTCTGCTCCCAGCTCCGCCAGTTTATCGATCGTCGTTCCCAGCCTCCATAATCGGTTCAGCCCTCTGAGGGTGGCTGCAGCATCAGTGCTGCCGCCTGCAAGCCCGGCAGAAACAGGGATATTTTTTTCAATAAAAATATGTACACCTGCTTTTACACCAAACTCGGTTTTAAGCAGTTTGGCTGCCTGGTATGCAAGGTTCTGCTCATTTCCCGGCACAAACCCCTTATCCACGTCAACGCTGATCCTGCCGTCATCCCTGAGAGTCAGGTGAATCCGGTCGGCAAGATCGACCGTTGTCATAATCATTTCCACCTCATGATAGCCGTCATCCCGTTTACCAAGCACATCAAGAGTCAGATTAATTTTTGCGGGCGCTTTTTCAATAAGATGCATCTTTTCCACCTACTTTAGTTCCGTTCTTTCCTGCTTCCGCTATTTTACCACTCCTTGCAGGAACCGACCAGTTCCGACATGAAGCAAATATCACACGTTAGCCGTTCAGAGACAGAATGTCCTATCAGTATGACCGTAATCAGACCGGGACTTAACATTAAAGTACTAAATAGGACCGGGAAATGCTTCCCGGTCCTGCCGCCAAACGTATCTGATTAGTGTCGGTTTCGGTTCTCTTCTGCCATGCGCTGCTCGGCCATTTCCACGGCCCGTTTTACCATATTGCCGGCATCTTTTGATCTGATGCCTCCCCAGCCCTGCTTTTGAACGGTATCATAGAACCCCAGTTCTTTTGCCAGCTCGTTCTTAAAGCCTTCTGACATGGTACCTCGTCTTCTTCCCATCACGTCCACTCCCTTTCATCCGGCGGCGTTTTTATCATTCCCGGCCGCAAGAGCAGGCATGAAGGGAAGCGGAATACAATTTGTGGAACGAGGCCGGGAGTACAGACGAAAACAGACGTCGCTTCAGACTCCTCGGAAGAAGTAATCCTCCTGGCTCCGCTGCAAGCCGTACGTTCGCATGCAGCTTAAGTAGACAAAATAAAAAACGATTATCCAAAAAAGGATCCAAGATCGTTCCCTTGGACGTTTTTTTGAATAATCGCCGGTGACGCACCTGAAGCAGGTGATGTACACTCTATACAGATTCAGTAGCAGTTTCTTCTTCAGGCAGTGATAGCTGAACAGTATCTGTCAATACATCAGTGTAGCTGTAGGATACTCGTTCAAAAGCGTTGGCATCCTGATCGAGCTTGATAATAAACACGGAAGGATAGGTTCCTTCAAGAAGGCCGGATCGTTCGATCGTTTTCCTTCTTCCACCATTTGCCTTAATCGTGACTCGTTTGCCGACATTTTCGTCAAGCGTACGCTTGATTTCAATCAACGTTTTTCCCATACACTCCACCTCACTGTATATACAATAACACCATTCGACACAATTGTCAAATTTAATAAAACTTAAAATTATAACAACCCGGATGATGTATGTCAATTGCCGTTTTTCAGGACATAAAACGCCATAAAAAACGCCTGAGGATAGTTTGTGCAGTTCTCACATTTTTATGTAAATATGCATCCAAACCCTGAATTTCTTAAGATAACAGCCGAAAAGAGCTCCAGGACAGCACCTGCAGCTCACTCGTATTATTCTTCGTATTCTTCCTGTTCAACCGGGATCCCTCTTCTGAGCTTTCCGGTTGTTTCAATGCCGCCCATTCCCCGCTCTCCGGTCAGGGTATGCTTGAGCAGATCCCACAGTCCGACACGGTCCATGAAAGGTGTAAGGCTTACTTTTGCCACAACATACACAGGGTCAAGCGCGTGGATATTAATCCGTTCCGGAGAACTTGCAAAGTTGGCCCCTGCTCTTAATATAGCCTGAAAATAAGACTGACAGGCACCGGCAAAGATGACGAGATTGTCCATATAAGGCACTACTTTTCTCGCTTCTTTTACAGCGTCGATAAAGTATTTAGAATTGCGGTAGGCTTTCAGTTCATCTTTCCCACCTTTATTTTTCATGTATGCATCGTGCCCCGTAATCACGAGAATATCCGGCCTTACCATTTCAAGAAGAGAAGCGACCTGAAGTGGCATTTCCTTTTCCGGGATGGAGACCCCGTAAACAGGCACACCCAGCCGGTCATACACAGCCGTACATTTTTTCAGATATAGCGGGTCCCCATCGATATGAAGAATCCGGCCGGGCAGCTCAAAAAAAGCATGCTTTTCCGTATAGCCTGAAGTAATTTCATATTCGGATTGCTCACGTATGAGCTTACGATCCTGACGAAACAACTGATAGCAGCTTTCTTCTTTTTCCTGAAAAACTTTCGTATGCTCCTTGCGCTGGGCTTCTTCCATAACGACAAGATCTGTGACAGGTGCATCTGCCACAAGGCGCATTTCTTCCCCGAATAATTCAGCCGTTGCCCCGTTTACCGCAATGACCCTGAACAGGACATCACAGTTGTAGGACGCTCTGCCAACGATCTGACCGACTTTAATCCCCTGCATGACAAACGCCTCCTCACACGATAACGTATGCGTAAGAAGGCGTAACAGTGCCTGGCGGCTGTGATTTTCCAGCTTTTATTCGCCGTATTTCGCAAAGAAGGTGTCGCTGAGAACCGCAAACTCTTCCATAGAGAGCGTTTCTCCTCTTCTTTTTGGATCAATACCGGCTTCTGCACAAAGGCTTTCCACAGAAGCTTTATTTTCTTTGGCGTCAAAATGCTGTACCAGATTGTTCAGCAGCGTTTTTCTCCGCTGACGGAATGAACCGCGGATCAGCCTGAAAAAGAATGCTTCGTCTTTGACCTTTACCGGCGGTTCCTGACGGATCCTCAGTCTGAGCACAGCGGAGTCCACATTCGGCTGGGGTACAAAAACGGTTTTAGGAACAGTCAGGACTGTTTCTGCTTCTGCGTAGTATTGACAGGCGATAGACAGTGATCCGTAATCTTTCGTTCCCGGCTTTGCTGCGATTCTTTCGGCAACCTCTTTCTGAATCATGACGACGATCGCTCTGAGCGGCAGCTTTTCCTCAAGAAGCTTCAGAAGGATCGGTGTCGTTACGTAATACGGCAAATTGGCACAGACGACCATATCTTCTTTTTCGCCGATTTCGTCCCGGATGAGCGAATGAAGGTCAGCTTCCAGCACGTCCTGATGAATGACGTTTACGTGCGGATAGGGAGAAAGGGTTTCTTTAAGAATTGGCAGCAGGCGCTGGTCAATTTCCAGCGCTGTAACGGATTTCGCCTGCTTGGCAAGCTGCTCCGTAAGCGCCCCTATACCGGGTCCGATCTCAATAGCACTCGTCTCTTTCGTTATGTCTCCTGCATCCGCAATCTTTCTCAGTATATTCGTATCGATCAGGAAGTTCTGACCGAGACTTTTCTTAAATGAAAAGCCGTGCTTTTCAAGGATTTCCTTTGTGCGTTTCGGTGTGGCAATATCTTTGTTCATAGATCCCTCTTCTTTCCGGCAGCCGGATCTGATTCCGGCCGGATTTCATTGTCCATGGCTTCGAGTGCACCGGCAAATTCCTGTCTGGAGATGCGGAATTCGATCAGTCTTCTGTGAAGCTGCTTGCCGTTTGCATACCCGATCCGGAGCAGAATCCCCAGACGCTCCCGGCTGCGCCTTGCTCCTGGTCCGGCAATCAGACCGGCACCGATCAGATCATCAACGGTAATCTGCTCTTCCGCTTCCTGACCTGCCGTGCGCACGGCTTCAAGTGCTTTTAGCAGATCCTCGTCCGATGCGTGCTCCACCCCTATTTTTCCTCTGGTGCTTCTCGCTTCATCTCTTGAGAGAAACGCGTGTTTGCAGCCGGGAACTGCCTGTTCGACCGTGCGCCTGATTTTCTCACCTGGAGCATCAGGATCGGTGAAAATAATTACGCCGCGTCTTTCAGCAGCAAGCCTGATCTTTTCAATCACCGCTTCACCCACGGCCGACCCGTTCGTTTCAATCGTATCGCATTCCGCTACACGGCGAAGTGCCTTCGTATCGTCTTTTCCTTCGACTACAATCATTTCTTTTATGTTCACAATATCGCTCCATACACTGTTTTCTCGTATATACATAGTACCCTAATTGAGAGCCCCGCACAAAGAGAAGTTAGGACCGCACCGCCTGAAAGCGCCGGACAAACGACGGACAGCAAAACAAAGAGGCTGATCGGACAAAAGCGTACCGCTTTACCCGTCAGCCATGTAATCAATTTAGAATTCGGACTTCAACCGTTTGGCTTCCGAACGAACTTGCTCCGTCCGGCATAAAAATATCAATTTTTCTTCCCTGAATAGCGCCACCTGTGTCGCCGGCCAGAAATGTCCCATGCCCGCGGATTTCGACTTTTGAGCCGAGAGGAATGATGCTCGGGTCAACAGCCACCACTTTGGCATCCGGGTTTTGATGCAGATCAATACCGGTAGCCGTAATACCGGAGCAGCCGGTACAGTTGGCGTTATAGGCTGTCGCCTCAAAGGTCTGCCAGCTTCCGGCGGAAGATTCGGAACTTCCGGATGAACCGGAGCCGCCCGATGAACCTGAACCAGATGATCCGGACGACGAAGCTGACGATCCGGAACTGCTGCTTTCGGAACTGCTGGTGCCGCCTCCGGATGACGAACTTCCGGACGAGCCGCCGGATGAACTCGAAGCGTCTGACGATCCAGAGGATTCAGAAGATCCTGAGGATCCGGATGAAGGAGAGGATCCGGACGATGCACTGCGAGAGGCAATTGTAACCGGCTCTTTAGTACCTACGGCCACAATTCGGTCCTCACTTTCTTCAACCAATTCTTCTTTTATCAGTTCACGGGAGACTTCCTCTCCGTCCTCCATGATAATTTCAAAGTGTTTTTCCAATGTGCCGTCGCTGCCGCCCTGCACAATTTCCTCTTTTCCTTCTTCAAGGGAGGAATCATTGCGCTTTACTGTGGCAAAATCAACGGTCTCTTCTACAACATCGGTGACTTTTTCTACACGGACAACGGTTATTTCCTGAGATTCGCTTATGTATTCATGAGTCTCCGGTTCTACACGGTCCAGCTTACCAAGTGTAATATCTTCCTGATTTAAAAAGTCAGCGACAGTCGTCGAAGTCGTCCAGGCGGTTTCTTCTTCACCATCCCGGTAGACAGTCAGTCCGAATGCCTTATTATGCACAACCAGCATTTCCGCTGATAATTCCCTGTTCGGCGAGGGGTGGACCAGGTCGTGTTCACTTATATCAAAACCCAGTTCATCGAATAGTTCTTCAACAGTTGCTGATGTCGTCCATACGATTTCAAATTCTCCGTCCTGAAGGATCTGTATTTCAATTGCTTCGGTAACAACAATATCGAGTTCCTCTTTTAACTCTGTCTCTGGTGCAGGTTCAATGTGATCATGTATGCCCAATTCGATGCCTTGTTCTTCCAGGACCTCTTCTACTGTAACGGCGTGCGTTGAAGCTAAAACTTCATCATCGGCTGCAAAAATCGTTACACTCGTTTTCGTAATTTCATAGAATGCAAAAACAGCTGCCACTGCCACAATAGCAAGGCCGACGCCGGATATGGCCAGTCTCTTTCCGTGCATTAAGCCGGCAAGAAACCGCTTCATCCTGTCTGCCATAGTATGAACGCCTCCTTCGATTTTCACATTTTACCCCGATCCACCTTTCCTGTCAATTCGCTCGTAAGCATCATTTCCTAGTATTATTGTCCAGCATTTGTGGTTCTGTAAAGCATTTTCATTCGACAACTCCCTGCGTCCAGGTAAAAAGGTATGTAAAAGAATAGGACTTTGCCCCAATTTCAGACAAAGTCCCTTCAGCTTCGACAACGAATTGTGTCAGTCTATGGCAAACAGACGGAGTGCATTTTTTCTTGTCTGTTCGGTAATTTTTTCATATGGCATCTCTTTCAGTTCGGCAATTTTCTCTGCCACAAGTTTTACATAAGCCGGCTCGTTCCGTTTCCCCCGGTATGGATGCGGAGCAAGAAACGGACAATCCGTTTCAACCAGTAGTCTGTCGAGAGGCACCTCTGTTGCCACTTCTTTAGGAAGCCGGGCATTTTTAAAAGTAACTGGCCCGCCGAATGATATATAAAAATTCATTTCCAGGCATTCCCTGGCCATATTAAGGTCCCCGGCAAAGCAGTGCATAATGCCGCCCACATCACCGGCGTTTTCTTCATTGAGCACTTGGACAATATCGGCATCCGCATCACGGTTGTGAATGATAATCGGCATTTTGAGCTTTCTGGCAAGACGGATCTGCTTACGGAATACTTCCTTCTGCACGTCTTTCGGTGACTTATCCCAATGATAATCGAGACCGGTTTCCCCGATGGCAACGACTTTCGGATGAGCAGCCAGTTCTTCAATCCAGTCGAGGCGCTCGTCTGTCATGTCAATGGCATCTACCGGGTGCCAGCCGACCGCAGCATACAGGAAATCATATTTCTCCACAAGTGCCATCGCCTTTCGGATCGTCTTGGTATCAAAACCGACAACGACCATCTCTGTGACCCCTGCTTCTTTAGCCCGGGCGATCACGTCTTCGCAGTCGTCTTCAAACTGATCGGCATTCAAATGCACATGGGTATCAAAAAGCATAATCATTCTCCTTTATTACTTTGCGTATCTGGTGGAGGCGTTCTTAAACATTGTTTTAAATAAGTACACCTCTTAGTCAGTAACCATCTATTATGCGCAGCTGACGCCAGCAGCGAGACTCCTGCGGCAGTGGGGGCCAGGTAAGACCCCGCAGAGCGCAGCTCGCGGAGGCTCGCCGGCACCCCCGCGGAAAGCGAGCGGATGGCGTTCAGCGGAGCTTCGCAAAACTGACGGAAGGGTATACTCATTTTGTTTTATATTACGCTGCAGGCGGATGCTTTCCGCGGGCATCGCTTCAGCCTCCTCGGCAAAAACGCCCTGCGGGGTCTTCAGCTGATGCAATTCCCGCTGGAGTCACCGCCTTACGCTCCATACTTTTTTTTATACTGTCGACAATCTACACGAATCTCTTGGTATTAACTTTGTACCATGCAGATGGATATCGTCCCTTGATTACGGACGAAGCTTCAGGCCGGCAGTGAAACTCCTGCGGCAATGGAGGCTTGCCGGCATCGCCTCGGAAAGCGAACGGACGGCATGCAGCGAAGCTTCTGTTCTATCAACTTCAGGAGTTTTACCTGTGAAATCGTCCTTCGTGCAACACGAAGGACGATGACCGGACGGTTATTTTACCTGGGATCCATTCGGAAGGGACTGATCAATGGTTGCCAGTTTCAGTTCTTTACCCTGGGAACCTGCCAGAACCATTCCCTGGGATAGTTCGCCCCGGAGTTTTACCGGCTTCAGATTCGTTACGCAGATCACCTTTTTACCCACGAGCTCTTCAGGCTTGTAGTGCTTGGCAATACCTGATACAACCTGACGCTTTTCATAGCCCAGGTCAAGCTGAAGCTTGAGAAGCTTATCGGCTTTTTTCACCGGCTCGGCCTCAATGACTTCCGCTACTCTCAATTCCACTTTGGTAAAATCATCAATCGTAATTTCTTCTGCTTCAGGTGCATTCTTCTTTTCTTCTTCCTGCTTCTTCTCTTCTTCTGTCAACACCGTGCCGCCCATGGATTCCACGATAAAGGCAACTTCGTCTTTTACTTCAAGACGCGGGAAGAGCGGGGTTCCTTTTTTAATCACCCGGCTGCCGGCTTTAAGACCGCCGAACTGGTGAAGGCTTTCCCACTCAGCGGCTTCTTCGTGCACACCGAGCTGCTCCTGAATTTTCTTCGGTGTTTCCGTCATAAATGGCTCGATCATGATTGAAACCGCCCGCAGGGATTCAGCCAGATGGTACATTACCGAACCGAGCTGTTCTTTCGCTTCTTCATCCTTTGCAAGGATCCATGGCTGTGTTTCGTCAATGTACTTGTTTGTCCGGCTGACCAGCTGCCAGATTGCTGTCAGTGCTACGGAAAACTCCATGTCATCCATTGCTGTCTCCACTTTTTCAACTGTTGCATTTACCAGTTCCACAAGGGAGGCATCATAGGAGGTGGCATCCTTTACATACGCCGGCACTTCCCCGTCAAAGTACTTGTTGATCATGGCGACGGTCCGGTTCAGCAGGTTTCCAAGGTCGTTGGCCAGATCGTAATTGACCCGCTCAACGAATCCTTCAGGTGTGAACACACCGTCAGAGCCGAACGGCACTTCACGGAGAAGGTAGTACCGGAGCGCATCAAGACCGTAACGGTCAATCAGCGGAACCGGATCAACAACGTTGCCTTTCGATTTGGACATTTTTCCGTCCTTCATGAGAAGCCAGCCGTGGCCAAAGATCTTTTTCGGAAGGGGTAGATCAAGCGCCATCAGCATAATCGGCCAGTAAATGGTATGGAAACGGACGATTTCCTTACCAACAAGGTGAACGTCAGCCGGCCAGTGTTTCTCATAAAGTGACGCGTCTTCGCTTCCGTAACCGAGAGATGTGATATAGTTCGACAGCGCGTCGATCCATACATAAACCACGTGTTCAGGATTGTTGTTGACTTTGACACCCCAGTCAAAGGAGGTCCGTGACACAGCAAGATCCTCGAGGCCCGGCTTGATAAAGTTATTGATCATTTCCTTTTTGCGGGACTCGGGCTGAATGAAGTCCGGGTTTTCCTCGTAATGCTTAAGCAGCCGGTCAGCATACTTGCTCATTCTGAAGAAATATGATTCCTCACGAACCTTTTCCACCGGACGTCCGCAGTCGGGACAGTTCCCGTCCTCAGCCTGACGCTCGGTAAAGAAAGATTCACATGGCGTACAGTAAAGCCCTTCGTATTCATCCAGATAAATATCACCCTGCTCAAGAAACTGATCAAAGATTTTCTGAACTACTTTTTTATGGCGGGTTTCGGTTGTACGGATAAAATCATCGTACGAAATATCAAGTTTGCTCCAGAGACTCTTGATGTTTGCCGCTGCTTCATCGACAAGCTCCTCCGGGGTCACGCCCTGTTCCTCTGCCCGGCGCTGGATTTTCTGACCGTGTTCATCGGTACCGGTCAGGTAGCGCACGTCAAACCCTCTTGCTCTTTTGTAGCGGGCCATCGCATCGCCGGCTACCGTTGTGTAGGCATGGCCGATATGCAGTTTTCCGCTAGGATAGTAAATTGGCGTAGTAATGTAAAACGTTTTGTCTCCTTTTGTCATGAGAAGGTCCTCCTTTATTTTCGGACCGGATCTGTGTCCGGCCTGATTCTTTCTTCTGTGATCAGTGTGGAGGCGGGAAGTCCTTCAGTCCATACAAAAAAGCCCCCGCCCCTGATAAGAGGGACGAGAGCTGTATACTCACGCGGTACCACCCACATTTCCCCGTCTTTCACAAGTACAGGGCTCGGTAAGTTAGAGTCCCGCCGCAGGACTTTAACTTCTGCCTGTTAACGCCGGCTTGCGTCACTCCCTTATGCTTTAAGCACTCGGAAGCAGATCTCCTCCCCGGACCATATTCGAAAGTTCGCACCGTGCCGGCTTTCACCTCTCCCGGCTCTCTGGTAACGGTCGGTATCTTTCTACTCATCCGTTCATCGGAAAAAATGTTCTTTTTTATCACCGTAATTCTACTTCAAAATATACCGAACGGCCTCTTCACTGTCAAGAATCTGCCTTCCCCGAAAAACCGTTCCTCTTTCAGAAGTATGATCCGATTGCTTTCTGATTAAACAGCCAGTAAAAATAAATTGTTGAAAAAATTTGAAAAGATAACTTGTATATGTTAAATGAAGGTGTCATTTTTCCCCAATAGGGGTAAAGATACACCACAGGTCCGGAAGGGAAGACAGTAACGGCAGTCCAATGCCCCCGGGTTTACGATCTGAACAGATTGAGAGGTGGTTTGCTTTCCTGCTAAAAGATGTCGAACTGTCCCCACTGCACATGAAAACCGGTCCGGAAAACTGTCATTTACCCGGAAAAATTCCAAATGCCGTAAATAACCGACAATAACAGGAAGGCTGTGTCGAATTAGTATAGTGGAAAAATAGGAATATGAGTTTCATTTTTTCAAATATCGTGTTTTCTGTTCGATTGATAAAATGACACACGAATGTAATATTGCGGATAAACGCTGTTGTGTCAGGGTTTATAAGGAAAGAAAAGTTGTTAAACTTTGAAATTAAACGTTTTCTTATTGACTTCTTTTGGAAGAGTTGGTATTCTAAGTTTGAAAGATTTTGTCGAACACTGACTATTTCATTGTCAACAATAACACGAATTTTTCTTTTATGGGAGGAGAATGATTCATGAAATCAACAGGTATTGTAAGAAAGGTCGACGAACTTGGACGCGTAGTTATTCCAATCGAGCTTCGCAGAACGCTCGATATTGCAGAAAAGGATGCTCTTGAGATTTATGTGGACGATGACCGCATCGTGCTTAAGAAGTACAAGCCGAACATGACTTGCCAGCTTACAGGAGAGGTGTCTGATGACAACCTTTCACTTGCAGGCGGCAAAATCATCCTGAGCCCTCAAGGTGCGCAGGAGATCATCAGCGATCTGCAGAAATATCTCGAAAAAGCGGAATCCAAATAAGTCAGACGTAATGATATTGAAAAGCCTGAACCCCGCTTGGGATTCAGGCTTCTTTTTTATGTGTGGAAAGCTTTATAAACGTCACGTTTATTTTCATTCCGGTCATTTGCCACTGCCTTAACCGCATCTTTTGACGACATCCCCTTATCAATATATACCTTTACGTGATCAGCGGTAGCAAGACCTTCCCACCACTGCTCTTCCTCATTACTTTCTTCACCGGTCCGGCCTTCTACCAGGATGACCATTTCCCCTTTTAATGGAGCAGATTCGCAGTGCTTCTGAAGCTCTTCCAATGTTCCTCTCAGGAACTCCTCGTGTTTTTTTGTCAATTCCCTGCACAGAACTGCATTCCGGTTACCAAGCACCTCACGCATGTCCCCAAGCGTTGCGGCTACGCGGTGCGGAGACTCATAAAACAGAAGTGTTTCCCGGCTGCTGCGCCATTGTTCCAGTTGTTCGTGTTTAATTTTCTTCTTCCTGTTCAAAAATCCGACAAAAGCAAACATATCTGTCGGCAATCCGGAAGCAATCAGAGCAGTCAGTGCTGCGTTTGCACCAGGCAGAGGAACCACCTTTAACTTTTCCTCGACGCATCGCTTCACCAGATCCTGACCGGGATCAGAGATAGCCGGCATCCCTGCATCAGAGACAAGGGCTACCGTTTCTCCGTTAAGCAGCCGCTCAATAAGCTGATCTTCCCGATTCTGTCTGCTGTGTTCGTGATAGCTCACGAGCGGTGTCGCAATGTCAAAAACGTGACACAGTTTCATTGTGTTTCGTGTATCTTCTGCGGCAATAACATCAGCCTCTTTGAGCACTTTTACTGCCCGGTACGTCATATCCTCCAGATTTCCGATTGGCGTGGGCACGAGATAAAGAATGCCTGACGATTCGCCGTCATCCTTAAAGCTTTTCTGAACATACATACTAACTGCCTCCATACTCTCTGATCAGTACCTGTTTCTGCTGTCTGGTCAGCTGTTTAATCCGGGTATTCTTCCTTCATGGCTTCACATTTCTAATCAAAGCGGATGGTATAGACCACAGTAAACGGTCCCCTCCCGCGCGTATACCTTGGCTCCGGTTCCCAGTCCGTGTGCCTTCACTCTTTTATCAAGGTTATTCGTATACCCCGTATAATACGTCTTGTCCCTGCATTCAAGTATATATACACAATGCTCACCAGGTTTCATACAATTCCCTGAATTCCCCGGTATACCGCCCGTCATCACCGTAAACTACGATCGGCGGCAGAGTGGTTACGCCCGGTCTTCCTCTTTTAAGGCTTTCCACGAGTACCATATTCGCTTCTTTTCCCGATTTTGGATGAACAAACTGCATCCGCTTCGGCTCAAGCTGGTACTTTCGAAGCGCAGTCAGAATATCCGCCAGCCGCTCTGGCCGGTGAACGAGTGCGAAACGTCCCCGGTCTTTGACGAGACGGGAAGCGACTCTGGCTACGTCATCAAACGTACAGGCAATTTCATGTCTGGCCACGTTAATGCGGTCATTTTCACTTATGTCCCTCTTGTTCTGGGAAACGGGAAAATAAGGCGGGTTGCATGTAACCACATCATAGCGTCCCCAGGCCACTTCGCTGTCCAGTTCGTTAATATTTTGATGGATCACCTTGATCCGGTCATTCAGGCTGTTGTTGTCAACATTTCGGCGGGCCAGTTCTGCCAGGGGCTCCTGAATTTCCACGGCCTCTATGAAAGCATTTGTTCTGAGTGTAAGCATGAGGGGTACAGCACCGTTGCCGGCACACAGATCAATCATCCTTCCTCGTTTCTTTGGAACACTTGCAAAGGTTGCAAGGAGTACCGCATCGGTTGAAAAAACGAACACGTCTTTTCGCTGAATAATCGGCATGTCTGTTCCCGGCAGATGGTCCACACGCTCTGGTGATTGGGAATCTTTCATTGTTCTGCTCCTTTTTCCTACCGGCACATGGCCGGTTCTTCTTCTTTTTAAAAGGGCTTTCTTTTTTTTCGCTGCAGGCGGACGCTTTCCGCGGGCATCGCTTCAGCCTCCACGGGAAGATTCCTGCTTCTTCCTCTGCCAGCAAGTCCTTCGAAGCGGTGTGCGTCGAAGCATCTCGCAGCTTATTCAAGAAGCATACGCTCGTCGCTGGAGTCGCCACCTTCCGCTCCATTGTCATTAGAAACAATCTAATCAAAAACCGCTTTGAAAAAAAAGTCTTTCCGGACCTGGGTCAGGAAAGACTGAATACGATTATTTTTTATTCAGAAACGACAGGCAGAACAGGCAGTCGCCTTCTTTACGGATACTTCCGTAATGGAGATTGCAGATATGAAAGCCTTCCTGATACAGTCTGGCCAGGTTGTCATACCCTTCTCCGAATTCAGAACGTTTTTCCTGCTTCGGGCTTGCTTTCTCCCGCTGCTGCTCCTTCTTCTGCATGTTTTTATGATCCATCCGCTTGCGCAAATGCTCATTTTCAATGGCGAGGTGATGGTTCTCCTCGAGCAAAAGAGCGAGCTGTTCCTTCAGTTCACCCAGCTCGTGATGGAGACCGCCGATGCGCTCTTCCATCTGGCTCACGCGTGCGAAAATTTCTTTTTTGTTCACGATCCCCACACCTCATTAATTCGTGGTTTGGCTGGCGATTGCCCCTTCTTGCATGAGTTCATCCAGAGTATATTCCACCACACGCTGCGCCTCAAACAGTTCCACCTGCACGAGACGTTCAAGCATGTTCAAACCGACTACTTTCCCTTTTCCATAGCTTGTTTTAATATGCTGGTTTATATCCGGAAGTTCTTTCTTTGCACTTTCATACATATCGTTCTCGTACTTCAGACAGCACATGAGACGTCCGCACAGCCCGGATATTTTCGTCGGGTTAAGAGAGAGATTCTGATCCTTTGCCATCTTGATGGACACCGGTTCAAAATCACCGAGAAACGTTGAACAGCAGAGCATCCGGCCGCATGGGCCGACACCTCCGAGCATCTTCGCTTCATCTCTTACACCGATTTGCCTGAGCTCAATCCGGGTTCTGAAAACAGAAGCAAGATCTTTTACAAGCTCTCTGAAATCAATCCGGCCGTCAGCTGTGAAGTAAAAGAGAATTTTATTCCGGTCGAACGTATATTCCACGTCCACCAGCTTCATTTCAAGCTTATGAGTCTGGATTTTCTTAAGGCATACGTCAAATGCTTTTGCTGCTTCGTCACGGTTTTCCTGAACAACGAGCTTGTCCTTTTCCGTGGCGCGGCGAAGTACATTCTTAAGAGGAAGCACGACGTCCTTTTCACTGACTTCCTTAGCAGCAATGACGACTTTGCCGAACTCCACGCCCCTTGCCGTTTCCACAATCACATAATCGTCCTGTGTAATATCTATGTCTCCGGGTGAAAAGTAATAGATTTTCCCCGCTTTCTTAAATCGAACACCTACAACCTGATGCACGTTATCCCTCCTGTAACCGAAGGAGCAGCTGCTCCATGACCAGCTGAGGACTGGTATTCGCTTCAAGACGCCGTTTCGCATTAAGAATTGCGGTTAAATTGTGTCCCAATTTTGTCTGAGAGGTTTTTAATGCCTCATCCCGCAAGCGTTCTTCCTGGTCAAAAAAGACGAGTTCATCCTGCTGATCCAGCTGTGTGCGAATGACGTCCCGATACCAAATCATTAAAAGATCGAGACCGGTCTGTATCTCATTCTTTTCTTTAAAAAAGCCCAGCCAGCCATCCTGAAGCATTAAAAATGCGTACCTTGGACGCTTAAATACTTCATCTGTCAATTGTATCACTTTGGTTCTTGCCTGTGCAATCCAATTGTCAGAACACAGGGTTTTTGCCTCTTCAATGTCGGATGTAAGCTGTGCGGCAACCCTGGCCTGAACTTCCGGCACTTCTTCTTTCACCATCTGCCTGACAAGCCTGTCAGGCGAAAGGGGGGCAAAGGAAAGAACCTGCGATCTGGAGACGATCGTTTTCAAAATACGGTGGTACTGTGAGGTCATCAGAACCGCCAGGGCTTCCCCGTCCGGCTCCTCCAGAAACTTAAGAATACTGTTAGCAGCACTGGCAGACATTTTTTCCGCCTCTGATACGAGATAGACCTTCTTTTTGGACTCCATACCACGGAAACTGAATTCTTTTTTCAGATGACGGATCTGATCCACTTTAATTGTTTGACCGTCGGGACGGATGGTGTGAACATCCGGATGATTACCGGAAAGGATCCGTCTGCAGTCTCCACATTCCCCACACGGCTCTCCTTCTGATGAGTGCCGGCAGAAAAAAGCCCGGGCGAGCTGAACAGCTGTCTGCTGCTTCCCCGTTCCTCTTCCCCCCTCAAAAAGGTAGGCGTGTGCGAGGCGGTTCTTTTTCAGGCTGTTTGTAAGCATTTTAACCACTGTCGGCTGTGTCGCTGCGAGCTGTTCCCAATTCATGTCCGGCCTCCGCTAAAACTTTTCAAATTCTTCTACTGGCAGTACAAATACCGTTGCGCCTCCGACCTGAACCTCCACTGGATAGGGCACATAGGAATCGGCATTGCCGCCCATTGGTGAAATTGGTGCGACGAGCTGTTCACGGGATTTGCAGTTATCTTTAATGATTGACAGAACGTCCTGTACGTTTTCGTTTTCTGTTCCGATCATAAAAGTTGTATTACCGGCTTTTAAAAAGCCTCCGGTGCTGGCAAGCTTCGTTGCCTGGTACTTGTGATCCACAAGAGCATCTGACAGGCGATTGCTGTCTTTGTCCTGGACGACGGCCACAATCAGTTTCATTTCGCGTTCCTCCCTGCACACCTTTTTACATATCAGGTGCTTTCGTTCTTATAGTTTATTATAACAGCTGTGAAAATGTTCTGTCTCTGATTGCCTGCCCTGTCAGTCTGTACCGGCAAGGAATGCGCGGATCATGTTTCCTGCTTCTTTTTCTACTTCTTCCTGCGTTTTTCCTGCATCAATCGTGCGGATTCGTTCAGGTTCACCGGCTGCAAGTGCCAGATAAGCCTCCCGGACTCTGTTATGAAAGGATAAGTCCTCCTGATCGAGGCGGTTTATTTCCCGTCCTTTGTTTCCGCCGATCCTTGCAAGCCCTGTTTCAGGCTCCACATCGAAATAAACCGTCAGATCCGGCATCAGTCCGGCTGTGGCAAACAGATTCATGCTTCTCACTTCGTCCACTCCGATCCCCCGTGCAACTCCCTGATACACAAGACTGCTGTCGATAAACCTGTCACACAGAACAACCGATCCCTCTTCAAGCGCCGGGATCACTTTTTCGATCAGGTGCTGACGCCGGGCTGCTGCGTAAAGCAGCGCCTCCGTCCGGTTATCCATCTCTGTATGGGCAGTATCAAGTATGACCTCTCTTATCTTTTCAGCAATGACACTGCCTCCAGGCTCACGTGTTGTAAAAACCCGGTGTCCTGCCTCTTCCAGCTGCTTTTGAATTGCGCGCAGAGCAGTGGTTTTCCCTGCTCCTTCGCCGCCTTCAAACGTAATAAAACGTCCTTTCATATGTAAAACCCCTTATCAAATATCCTTATTTTCTCCTCTGCCCGGGTAAACAGACAGACCCTCTGTAATAAATCCGCGTCCGCTCTGAAAAGAAACCCCCTTGCTGACCAGTTCCTTTAGCTCCTCCACTTGTTCGTATGAAATCGTCTCTCCTTTTAAGATGAAAGGAATCCCCGGAGGATAGGGAACCACATCTTCCGCTGCGATGAGCCCGGCAGCTTCGATGAAGGGAACCTTCTGTGGCACCTGTCTGTCCATTTCACGGTATGACAAGGCTAGCGGGGTGATCCGGCGCTTTTCGGAATTGAATTTCCGTCCATGCACGGTGTGCGGGTCTGGAGAGACTGCATAGGGACTGCACGCCCGCTGCACGGCTGCAGCTGCGGCCTCATATTCCGGCTCTGACACGGTAAACGGCAAGGTAAACAGCACGTGTCTGTGGCCCGCAAGTTCCGCGATAATCCCTTCCTCTGCGAATGCCTTCTGAAGTTCCCGGCCGGAAGCCCGGCAGCGGCTTTCAATCACAACCTTTAAAGGATCCTGTACAAAGCCGTTTATTTTTTCAGAAGCCGTACAGATTTGAGGAATGCGGTTCAGACGATCCCTGAATTGCCGGCTCCACTCGGCCATCTGTTCACCCTGGGTTTCTGTATAGGCCGCAAGGTATGCCCGGGCAGCATCAAGAGAGGCCATAAGCGGATACGACGGGCTGCTTGACTGAAGCATTCTGAGATATTTTTTTATTCTGTTTCTATTTACTCGATTTCCCTGGACATGCAGCCAGGAGCTCATCGTCATTGCCGGCAGCATTTTATGGGCGGACTGCACGACTGCATCTGCCCCTGCACGAAGGGCTGAGGCAGGCCATCTGTCCTGATTGAAAATCAGGTGCGGGCCGTGGGCCTCATCCACGAGGACACACATGCCTGCTTCATGGGCAAAATGCACATGCCCGGTCAAATCCTGGCCGTAGCCCTCGTAGGAGACTGATGTCAAAAGAAGTGCTTTGGCTTCGGGCCAGGCTGACACCGCTTCACGGACTGTCGCTTCCGATACTCCGTACGTGATTCCCGTTTTGCTGTCTCTTTCAGGCTCCAGAAATACAGGGGAAGCCCCTGCCATTTCAAGACCGTGCAGCACGGACTGATGACTGCTTCGCTGGACGAGAACACGGTCCCCTTCATTCAGCGTTCCCAGAATCATAGCCAGGTTTCCTGCTGTTGAGCCGCCTACGAGAAAAAGGGTTTCCGCAGCACGGAAAAGAAGTGCAGCCAGGATCTCTGCTTCCAGGATGATCCCTTCCGGCTGATGAAGATCGTCCATCCCTTCAATCTCTGTCACATCCAAAGTCAGAATGTCTTTAAAAAACACCTCAGCATCCTTATGAAAAACCTGGCCGTTTTTATGCCCCGGCACGTGCATGGAGACCCTTTTTAATTCAGCGTGCCTTTTCAAGGCCTCCAGCAACGGCATTCTTGTCTGATCCATTTCAATTCTCCCTTTAAATCCTGCTTCGTCCATTATACTAAAATCACCAACAAAAGAAATGCCACACAAAAAAACAGATCACCTGCTGGCAGTGGGAGCCGGTGACCTGTTTTTTATCCGCTGCTATTCAATTCCTGTACACCAGCCTTTTAATGAATCCGCCGTTTGTTTTGAAACAATGAATCTCTGACTTTACGAAGCTTATATAAATACTCTTTATAGGCCTCGTCATTCGTATCCGATGTCACGAGTTCATGTTCACAGGACTCACAAATGAAGTAGTTTACTACATGAATGCCGTGACCTTTTTCCTGCTTGCAGATCAGACATTCCTGCAGGTCCTTTTTTTGTTCCGATGCCAACATTCCTTTCATAGCTTCTCCACCTCCATTCTCAGTATGGACGGGAAAAGACAGAATTATTCGGATTTCACGTAAAAATCCACCCGTGTTTCACTATATGCAGGCGGATTCGTCCCTGTGCCCAGAGGTTTCTCTACTTGCAAAAAGAAAATGGCCGTACCCTCACCTGATGGTGTACAGGACTATTTGTCCTGCAGGAGGGTATAGTGAGATATTGAAGACAAAGTTCGTGGAAATCGCGGTGAAAAAGGAGCCATTGCCTCTCCTGCTAACTTGTTTAATTACGCAGATGCGGAAAGGAAAAAGCTATGAAACTATTTCTTGCAGTATGGGTACTTCTAATTCTATATACTGTCTTTTTGGCTCCAGGAGAACCCTTTGGCAGTGATCCTGTTGCCCAGTCGCTCATAAGGGGACAGTTTGAAGAGGTTGATCCGCTGATTACAGCGGTTTTCAGCATGCTCGGGCTTTATCCGCTTATCTTTATAATTCTGCTCGTGTCCAAGGACCGTCACAAGGTCCCTGCATGGCCATTTGCTGTACTTTCATTTGGTCTTGGAGCATTCACCATTCTCCCCTGGCTGGCGTTTCGTGGACGAGTAGGAAAACCTTTCCCCCGTGGGCCTGAATGGCTTCACCGCCTGCTTCTGTCACCTTTTTTCCTGTTGATTCTTCTTTTCATCGGAGCAGGTATCTGGGCAACAGCAGTCTCTGGCTCTCTTGCAGCCTACAGCGAAGGCTATTTCTCGTCCCATCTCGTTAGTACAATGACAGTCGATTTTATCGTTGTTCTATGGATTACCTGGTATCTGGCACGCTATGAGTGGCAGCTTCGTCATGCCTGGCTCGCCTTTATTCCAGCTGTAGGAATTCTGATGCTCCTACTGTTTAGGAAGAGACTCAAAGCTGATGGGACGGAGGTGAGAGGCTGAATGTGTATTTTTTATCCTTGGGGAATCGACCTCGAACTCTGGGAAATCAACCTTATTCCAGTCAGTATCGACGGTTTGTTGACAAATACCCACACACGCACGACCCTGCCGGCCCTTTCAGACGCTGTCTCTTTGCACAAACAAAAAACCCACCCGCATATGCGAGTGAGCTTTTGTGTGCCCAGCGACGTCCTACTCTCACAGGGGGAGAGCCCCCAACTACCATCGGCGCTGGAGAGCTTAACTTCCGTGTTCGGCATGGGAACGGGTGTGACCTCTCCGCTTTCGTCACTAGACAAGTTTGA
>NZ_PDOF01000006.1 GCF_003226345.1 Alteribacter lacisalsi
CGTGTTACTCACCCGTCCGCCGCTGACGTCAGGGGAGCAAGCTCCCCATCAGTCCGCTCGACTTGCATGTATTAGGCACGCCGCCAGCGTTCGTCCTGAGCCAGGATCAAACTCTCCGTAGAAAGTTCGATGTCACTGACATCAAAAATAAAAATTTATTGACGGGATATCTTAAAATATCCCACGTTTCGCTTGGCTTTTTGTTTAGTTTTCAAAGGTCAGCAGTTTGCTTGTTTGCCGCAGTCTTTCGCGGCGACAAGTAATAATATATCACCTATGGCAATCTGCGTCAACAATTTATAGAAACTTTTTTTATTTTTTCTTTTACCGTCTTCTTTTCATAGAAACAAGCAATGAAAAACCAGGCTGCAGTCCCGCTTTTTAAGCGGCAGCGCCTGGTGCAGTCCGGTCCATATGCAGAGATTTTTTCCTGTCAGTGGATCACAAAGCTTTTAAATTAGAATATCCACGCCGTTTTTTTATGGCATTATCGACATGTCGATAATGATCAGCGCAATAATCCCCGGCAGCCCAAGGAAACCTGTTACGGCTGCTGTCACGATATTAATAGGAAGTTCATAGCCGAACAGTGAACCAAACGCATTCAGGAAAAACAGAAACAAAGCGCCAATCAGCATTCTGATTGCTCCCTGCCCCATTATTCTCAAAGGTTTCATTGGCGCACCGAGAATCAGAAGCAGAAAGATTCCGGCACCAAGCAGCGACAGCACAAAGAAAGGTTCCATTTCGCTCACACCTTCACCAGTTTATATCGCCTGTCTGTGTGACAAGCCTCCCTTTACTTTATGCTGACTCCCTGTCAGTTAGAACGGCCGGCAGGCGCTGTCCTGTGGCGGTGCCTTACTTCCTTTAGAAGGAACAGGTACTTTGCTTCATTGAGTTTCACCTGATAGTGAAGGTGATCGCTGTGATCGGCACGGTGGGATAAGAGATTCCGCTGCTGGTCGAGCTTTTCTCTTAGCTGATCGATCTCGTTCATGAGTCGTTCATCTTCTCTTCGGCGTATCGCTCTCTTTTTCCGTTTGAAAAACATCGGTATTCCTCCTTAGCAGAACCTTAGAGTTCCCTTCTTCCTTCAATGGCCTTGGACAGCGTGACTTCATCTGCATATTCAAGGTCCCCTCCAACAGGGAGGCCGTGAGCAATACGGGTCACCTTAATCCCTGTCGGTTTAACTAGTCTGGAAATATACATTGCTGTCGCTTCCCCTTCGATATTCGGGTTGGTCGCAATAATAATTTCCTGAACGGTGTCGTCCTGGAGACGTTTAATGAGATCCGGTATATAAATATCTTCGGGTCCGACTCCATCCATTGGGGAAATGGCCCCGTGAAGCACGTGATACTGTCCCAGATACTCTCTCATCTTTTCCATAGCGATAACATCCCTGGATTCCTGGACCACACAAATCACAGTCTGGTCTCTCGCTTTGTCATCGCAGATTCTGCACGGGTCAGTATCCGTAATGTGATGACACACAGAGCAGTAAGTGAGGTTACGCTTAGCATTCACAAGCGCTTTTGCGAAATCAAGGACATCGTCTTCTTTCATATCCAGTACGTAAAAAGCGAGTCTCGCAGCTGTTTTCGGCCCGATCCCCGGAAGGCGCATAAAGCCTTCAATCAGCTTAGATATCGGTTCAGGGTATTGCATAGAAGGTTCCCCTTTCCTTGTATAAACATTTTTAAAACCGGCTGCAGATACGCAGCCGGTTTTGCAGATTCAGTTCTGTTTTTCCCGTAAGCCTTAAATTTTCCGATGTTATTACAGGAAATATAACTTAGAACATGCCCGGCAGGTTCATGCCTTTTGTAAATTTCCCCATCCGTTCATTAACCAGTTCGTCTACTTGGGCAAGGGCTTCGTTAGTGGCAGCAAGCACAAGGTCCTGAAGCATTTCCACATCTTCAGGGTCGACAACTTCTTCCTTGATCTGAATATCTACTACACGCTTTTCACCTGTGACGATTACTGTTACCATACCGCCGCCGGCAGTTGCTTCAACTGTTTCTTCCTTCAGCTGTTCCTGTGCTTTGGCCATTTCCTTTTGCATTTTCTGCATCTGTTTCATCATATTACCCATGTTTTTCATTTTCATTTCCTCGCTTTCAAATAGTTATTCTTTAATCTCTACCAGATCCTGTCCAACGAGCTTGATTGCTTCGTCAACGAGCGGGTCTGCTTTTTCTTCTCCTTCGTCTCCACGCTGCTCCTGTACAAAGGAAGCCTTTGTTTCATCCCAGTGAGGGCCGAGAAGAGTAACGAACTGCAGACCTTTTCCCGTCACTTTCGAGATCGCACTTTCGACAACCTCGCGGAACTTCGTATCAATCATGTCGCGGTGCATTTCATTCTTAAAGGCCAGAACGACGAGATTTTCAGAAGCGGCAACCGGCTTGCAGTCATTCAGCCAGGCCGATGCAGGCACACTTGAAGCTTTCACGTGTTCTGAAATCTGCCCCCATTGACCAGTTACAGTTTGAAGATGCCCTTTTGTGGCGTGGGCAAGCATCTCTCTGACTCTTCCCATTTGACCTCGGCTTTTTGCTGAAGAGGATGCCCGCTTTTTCGGTGCCGGTTTAGCACTGGAGCCCGTTCCCGACGATTCCGGTTCTGCTCCTTGCTGAACACCTGTCGATTTAAGCCGGTTCAGTGCTGCCTCAAGTTCTTTCACTTTCTCCTTGAGCTCGTCTACAGCGGCGCTGTCTGCTGATTCCCCTGCAGATGATGCTGCCTGAAGGTGACAGGCCTGCACCACAAAAAGTTCGAGAAATACTTTTGGATGATTGGACCATTTCATTTCCTGCTGAAAATGATTCAGTTTGTCAATGACGGCGTAAATCCACTCCGCAGGGAGGGACGCCGCTGTCTGCTCCAGTCTCTCATCTGCGGTTACCCGCTCCAGAGAATCCTTGAGCGAGGGAGCTGTCTGATAAAGAAGGATGTCCCGGTAGAAGTAGATCATATCCTCAAGGTACCGGTTCGGATCTTTTCCTTCCTTTATAACCTTGTCAACAGACTGAAGGGCACCGGCTACATCTTTACTCTGAAGAGCGTCGGCTGTGTCGTAAAGAAGCTGCTGAGATACAGCACCGGTAATGGAGAGCACGTCCTGCAGCGTGACTTCCTCTTCGGCGTAGGATATCGCCTGATCCAGAAGACTCAGCGCATCCCGCATTCCTCCTTCAGAAGTTCTGGCAATCATCGTCAGAGCATCGTCGTGAATCTGGACGCCTGTCGTATGAACAATTTCGTTCATTCTTCGGATCATCGACTCAGAGGAGATCCGTTTAAAATCAAAGCGCTGACACCTTGAAATAATCGTTAGCGGGATTTTATGCGGCTCTGTCGTTGCAAGAATAAAAATGACATGTCCAGGCGGTTCTTCAAGCGTTTTTAAAAGAGCATTGAAGGCACCGGTCGACAGCATATGCACTTCGTCTATTATGTAGACTTTGTATTTCACAGCGCTTGGCGCAAATTTAACCTTGTCTCTGATGTCCCGTATTTCATCAACACCGTTGTTACTCGCGGCGTCAATCTCCATCACGTCCACCACAGATCCGTCACTGATTCCTCTGCAGGCCGCACATTCGTCACAGGGCTCTTCTACAGGTGCCTGTTCACAGTTAATTGCCTTTGCAACAATTTTCGCTGCACTTGTCTTTCCTGTCCCGCGGGGGCCGGAAAACAGATAGGCGTGGGAGAGCTTTTGCTGCACGAGTGCATTTTTAAGTGTTTTTGTGATGTGCTCCTGTCCGACGACGTCTGAGAGTTTTCGGGGACGCCAGACCCGGTAGAGCGCTTGATAGCCCATCTTTCTCCCCCTTTGAAATGCCCCCTGTCTGTCATATGGCGGCACACAGAATCCTTTTGACTCTTTTTCTATTATACCGGCTCAGGACGTTAATTTCAAAATGAATCAGTGTGAGTTTATCGTGCGGTTCCCTTCAAAGGAAAACCTCCGGATATAACAAAAGCAGCCGCCTTATGGCAGCTGCTTTTTTATAAAATTTAGCCGTGCACCTTCCTTTGGGATTAGCACCCCAGGCGTTACCTGAGCAGTTAGCTCGATCCAGGCGACTCCGCGGCACACGAAGGGAACCGCTTACTGCTGCTTCCTTCCGGACCTGACAGGGTTCACGGATCTCCGTTGCGCGGAACCCGGATGTCAACACCACTTACTCAGGGCAGACCCTACGATGCTAAAACCTGGGGAAGGAATTCAACCTCGCTATAGCGGATTGCGAGTACAGGGCACCGCTACCTCCCCGTCTAGCACGGCAAAGTTTATAACGATATTCAAATGCGTCATAGCGACGCAATACCTAGTATAGTCTGTTTAGAGTGGAAATGCAATAGATAGCAGCAGACTGCGTCTTACAATTTATGTAATCCTCAATTCCGGTCCGTTTTTTCTTTTTCGGCCTTCTCTTCTGCTTCCTTCAGTTTTGCCGTCAGAATATGCGGAGGGGTATGCATCACGTGCTCCACTGGCATATTCAGCTTTTCTGCAATCATTTTTGCCGTTTCAAGGGAAAATTGATTTGGTCTCATTTATTACCCGTCCTTTCTGTGGATTGATTTTTAAACTGTTTCTTTCTTTCCCTGAGATTCCTGAAAAAATTTTTCAGCAGGTTGGCGCATTCCTCCTGAAGAATGCCGGACGTAACTGAGGCCTGATGATTAAACCGGGGTTCATCGAGCAGATTCATCAATGTCCCGCAGCATCCGGCCTTCGGATCAGGAGCACCATATACAACCCGCGGGATTCTCGTCTGGACGATCGCCCCCGCGCACATCGGACACGGTTCCAGGGTGACATACAATGTGGCCTCCGGCAGCCTCCAGCTTTTTTCATTCCTGCAGGCACTGGTAATCGCTGTGATCTCTGCATGATTGACTCCTTGCTGGAGTGTCTCTCTCTCATTGTGACCCCGGCCGATGATGGTGCCATTCTGTACCACGATGGCTCCAATCGGGACTTCCTTTTTTTCTCCGGCCTTTTCTGCTTCAATGAGAGCTTCCCTCATCCAGAACTCATCATCTTTTTCCCAAATTGTCTGTGCCATTAGGTTTCCTGCCATCCTTTCATCATGCCGGTTAATTTGCGTATACTGCTGTTATAATCATATTTTACGTTACTTCCTGCCGGGACTCAACCAGAGGTAATGACTGGTTTTGTCTAAAGTTGCCCGGGAAATGACGAAAGATTTCTGATTTTTCCGGTGCGGGCCCTGTTGCATCCGCTCCAATAATCCAGATGAAAGCAGGCAATATAAAAGAAGCGACGGTCCTGCACCGTCGCTTCGCTTTATTCTTCTTATTAACGCAGTGATTTAGGGTTAAATGCGTCCTTGATGCCCTCACCAATAAAGTTAATGGCAAGAATCGTAGACGTAATGGCAATCGCAGGCGGAATCCAGATCCACCAGGAGTTTCTTATTACAGTAGGACTCCGGGCTTCCTGCATCATGTTACCCCAGCTCGGTGTACCGGACGGAACCCCGAAACCAAGGAAACTGAGTGCTGTTTCCGCTACGATCATGACTGCAAGCAAAAGTGTTGCCTGTACGATGATCGTTGTCATGACGTTCGGAAGAAGGTGTTTACGGATGACTTTAAACGGCGTACCGCCAATCGAAATGGCAGCCATGACGTATTCATTCTCCTTCTCGGACATCATCTTACTTCGTACAACCCGGGCAGCCCCGGTCCAGCCGAGTACGATAAAGACGACAATGAGCGCCCAGATACCAGCTTCACGGAAAATGGAAGCAAGTACGATTACGAATACGAGGAACGGGAAGTTCATCATAAAGTCAGTAAAGCGCATCAGTACCGCATCTACCCAGCCGCCGTAGTAACCAGCGATCGAGCCGATTGTCGTACCGATCAGCACAATACCAATCATACAGACAATACCGATCGTAAGGGATGTACGAGCTCCGTAGAGCAGAAGCGTCAGGATATCCCGTCCTGAACGATCGGTCCCGAGGATGTATTCTCCCCCGGGCTCTACGTTCCGGTTCATGATATCTACCAGCGTCGGACTGTGCGGAGTAATCCACGGCGCCAGATACGCTGCAATAATAACGATTATGAGATACACAAGGCTGATTACAGCCAGTTTATTGCGAAGCAGTTTACGTCGGGCGATAGCCCACGGAGATTGTTTCTTAGCTTTCTTTTTCAGTTCTTCTACACGTTGTTGGTCTACAACTGCTGACATGGTTTCACCCCTATTCCACTCTGATCCGCGGATCTACAACACCGTAGATAAGGTCGGCAATGAGGTTACCAACCAGTGTTGCAACCGAGAGCATGAGTGTAATGGCAGTTACGACTGAATAGTCGCGGTTTGTAATCGAACTGATCAGAAGCTCTCCAATTCCCCGGTACGTAAATACTGTTTCAATAATGACTGCTCCGCCGATGATACTTGCAATGTCAAACCCGAAAAGTGTAATGATCGGAATGACAGAGTTCCGCAGGATATGCTTGTTGTAAATCGTCCCTTCCGGAGTCCCTTTTGCACGGGCCGTACGGACATAGTCTTTCTGTGAATTTTCAATAATATCATTACGTAAAAATTGCGTATAACTAGCTGTTGTTAACCCACCTAAGACAAGTGCCGGCAAGGCTGTGTGGTGAATCTTACTTACCCACCAGTCCCACGTTCCGGATTGCAGGCCAGATCCGACACTCCCCGTTGAAGGGAACCATCCGAACTGGAAAGAAAAGATAAAAATCGCGAAAATGGCAGCAACAAAGCTTGGGATGGCTAACATCAAATAGTTAATTCCCTGTATTCCATAATCTCCAGGTGTGTATGGATGACGACCAGCGTAACGACCCATGAAGAAGGCAAGGACATAGGTGATCATTAACGACATGACCGATAACAATATGGTGTTAGGAAGTCTTTCTCCTATCAGCTCAGTAACCGGCATCCTGTGGTTAAACGAACGACCGAAATCCCATTGGACAACACCCGTTGCCCAGCGTACATACTGTACGTGAACAGGATCATTAAGGCCCAGTCTCTCCCGTTGATCTGCGATATACTGTGGGTCAGTGTTTGCAGGGTCAATCTGCCCGGAAAGGGCATCCCCCGGCATAGCTAATGCCAGGGAGAAAACCACAATGGAGATCATGATCAAGATCGGGATCATAATGAGTATTCGTCTTAATGTGTAAAGTAACATGATCATTTCCCCTTGCTTTCATTACATGGAAACATCTCCGGTCGGTGTGATTACCGAATCATCGAATGTCACGTTGTAACGTTAATTATTGTTCACGGTACCAGAGGTGAGCATCGTCAGTTGCGTCACGTACGCCGACAGTAATGCCACCCACTTCAGAGTTGATCGCATATACATCTACTGGAGAGTTAAGCGGGATAAGCGGCAGCTCTTCGTTTACAAGCTGGTGCCATTCCTGATAAACCTCTGCACGGTAGTCGATGTCCATCGCTTCCTCACTAAGTCCGCGCTCAATAAGCTCTTCAGACTCTTCGTTAACCCAACGTGGGAAGTTCCAGAAATCATTTGTTCTCCACAGACCAGTTGGATCCGGATCTGCAGCAAGTCCCCATGCACCCATGAAGAGGTCGATGTCAGCATCGTCTTCTTCTACAAGGTCATAGAAAAGGTTGAACTCAAACAGCTGTCCATCCTGAAGCTGCGCGTTAATACCTACGTCCTGAAGGTTCTGAACGATATATGTTGCACGTGGTTCTGCAATGTCAGTACCGCTCATCGCCATAAAGTTAACAGTAAACTCTTCTCCGTCTGAGTTCTCACGGAAACCGTCGCCAGTTACATCTTCAAAACCGGCTTCGTCAAGAAGTTCCATTGCTCTTTCCGGATCGTATTCGTACTGGTTAAGTGTAGACTCATCCGGGTAAGCCCAGGAAATAACAGATTCAGGAGCATTGATTACAGTTCCGTAACCTTCACTGAATGCGTCGATGATTCCCTGGCGGTCGATCGCATGTGCAAATGCATGACGAACGTTTTTATCAGCAAACTTGTCGTTATCCATTACGTTCTGCTCTCCGTCCCAGTGGCCGAGCTTAAAGCCGATATAGCTGTAGGAAAGAGCTTCGATTTCTTCAAGTGTTACACCTTCAACACCTTCAAGGTCAACTGCCTGTGAAGGAGGAAGATCGATCAGGTCAACCTCACCCTGCTGAATCAGTTCGCCGGCCATTTCACCGTCAATGATACGGTAAATGACTTCATCAAGGTTCGGGCGGCCTTTCCAGTAGTCTTCGTAAGCAGTAAATTCAACCTGCTCACCAGGGACGATGTTCGCAACCTCAAACGGTCCAAGACCTACCGGGTTACGGCGTACTTCGTCAGATTCCTCAAGATCTGCTACAGCAATACCTTCATAGTGAGCTTTTGGAATCGGGTTTGTCCAAAGGTTGGAAAGCGTATTTGGCGCTTCCGCTACAACTTCCACCTCAAGTGTGTGGTCGTCTACTATTGTTACACCTTCAAGTTCATGCGTTGCTTCAGCATCGTAATCTTCAAGGTCCATTACTTCCTGAGCACCAACGATCATAGCTACGTTGGACTGACGGGTTCCTGTGTAGTCAGGGTGAGCAATGACCTGCCATGCATAAGCCATATCTTCGGCAGTCAGTTCTTCCCCATTATGCCAGTAAACACCTTCTTCGATGTGGAACGTGATTGTTGTACCATCTTCATCCCATGTAGCCAGATTCGGCTCTGGAAGAAGTTCATCGTCAGTGTCAACGAGCCCTTCTGTCATGATACCGAGTGCAATGGCATCATCCTGTCCACCGTAGTGGGCGATATCAAAAACACCTGCGAATGGCTGTGTGTAACCGTACGTTACAGAGCCGCCCTGTGGTGCATCTTCCTGTGAAACTTCCTCTTCTTCGTCTGCATCCCCGTCAGCGTCTTCATCGCCGCCGTCTGCATCCTGTTCATCCGTGTCCGTGTCTGTATCGGCCGGCTCTTCTTCGTCGCCGCCACAAGCTACTACCAGAATCGAAATTGATAGAAGCATCGCCAACAGCAATAATAGCGATTTCTTCATGTTGGTAAATCCCCCTTAAAATGTTTAATACAAGCTGGAGTCGGTTAATCGTATAGTAAGCACGAAACTCTGTGCTCCCGATTCACCTCCTTCAACTGAGGCTTTGTCTCACTGCACTGCGGCATCGCTTCGGGACACCTTGGATGGAACGGGCAGCCAACCGGTGGATTCTGCGGACTTGGCACATCCCCTTTTAAAATAATCCGGTCACTTTTATTTCTTGGATCCGGCATCGGAATCGCGCTGATCAGCGCTTTCGTATACGGATGTTTAGGGTCACGGTAAAGGTCTTCTGCATCGGCCACTTCCACAAGGTTTCCAAGGTACATAACACCAATCCGGTCACTCATGTGTTTTACAACACTCAGGTCATGGGCGATAAACAGAAGCGTCAGATTAAATTCTTTCTGAAGGCTTCTCAGCAGGTTCAGCACCTGAGACTGTACCGACACATCCAGTGCAGATACAGGTTCGTCGGCTACAATCAGTTTCGGTTTAAGGGCGAGTGCCCGGGCAATTCCGATACGCTGACGCTGGCCGCCTGAAAATTCGTGAGGATACTTAAAGTATGCATCTTCCGGAAGACCTACCTTTGTAAGAAGGTCCATCACTTCGTCGCGTACTTTTCTCTCTGATACACGACGGTAATTCAGGATCGGTTCCGAGACAATGCTTCCGACCATCATTTTCGGGTTAAGAGAAGCGTATGGATCCTGAAACACCATCTGAATATCTTTTCTCATATTTCGAAGCTTAGAACCGTAAATGTTGGTGATGTCTTCGCCCTCAAAGAAAATCTTGCCGCTGGTGGGCTTAAACAGCCGGGTGATCGTGCGGCCTGCTGTGGATTTACCGCAGCCGGACTCACCTACAAGACCGAATGTTTCACCCCGTTTCAGTTCAAATGAGATATTGTCTACTGCTTTAACATCCCCGATCTTTCTGCGTAAGAAGCCCCCGCGGACCGGATAGTATTTTTTTAACTCTTCTATACGGAGCAAATGTTCTGACTTTTGTTTTTGGGTCATGTTCGCACCTCCGCTTTTTCCCCAGGCTGACTCTCTTTATATAGAAGACAGCGAACGGTATGGCCTTTGTCTGTCTCTGCTAACTGAGGGTCAATCTGCTTGCATTCAGGCATAGCCGCCGGACAGCGGTCTACAAAGCGGCATCCCTGTTTCGGCATTTTCGTCAGAGTAGGGACGATTCCCTTAATCGTGTTAAGTTCATCTGCCTTCTCATCCATTTTCGGAATGGACCCGAGAAGAGCCTGTGTATAAGGATGCTTCGGATCATGGAAGATCCGGTCAACGTCAGACTGTTCAACCACCTGACCTGCATACATAACCACAACCCGGTCCGCCATTTCGGCTACAACCCCGAGGTCGTGGGTAATCAGCATTACAGCCATCCCTTTGTCGTCCTGAATCTTTTTAATCAGTTCAAGAATCTGAGCCTGAACTGTAACGTCCAGTGCCGTTGTAGGCTCGTCCGCAATCAGCAGTGCGGGTTCGCATGCGATGGCCATGGCAATCATTACCCGCTGGCGCATACCGCCTGAAAGCTGGTGGGGATACTCGTGAACGATCTGCTCGGATCGGGAAATTCCCACATCCTTCAGCAGCTGTATACTTTTCTTTCTCACTTGTTCTTTAGATGTTTTAGAGTGGTTCAGAAGAACTTCATCGATCTGGAACCCTATTGTCAGAACCGGATTCAGCGCCGTCATCGGCTCCTGAAATATCATGCTGATATCTTTTCCACGAATGCCGTTCATCTGCTTTTCAGACAATTCAGCAAGGTTCTGGCCATTAAAGCGGATTTCACCTTTATCGATCTTGCCGTTATGTTTTGGCAGCAGCTGCATAATGGAGAGAGACATTACACTCTTCCCGCAGCCGGACTCTCCTACAACACATACAACCTCTTTCGGTTTGACATCGAAGGATACGCCTTTAATAGCGTGATGAAAATCACCGTCAATGTTGAACCCTGTATGCAAGTTGTCTATCTCTAAAAGCGCGTTTTGCTTGCTCATAGGATATCATACCCTTCAATATTTTCTGAAAATAATAAAAAATTATGTTACTTGAAATATTATTATAATTTTTAGTAGATTGTCAATGTTTTATTTCATTTTCAATTCCCTAACAGTCTGTAACACTTCTACAATTATTGTAATTGTCTGATAAATAAAAGTAAAGATAAACCTGCTGGCAGTACTTGCCACGCACGTTTTAGGGGGACATCCCCTGCCTTTTTTTACTATATTCTAAGATTAACAGTCTCTGCTTTTTATTATATCAATATATTTATTTGGCTTTTTCTTTCTTTGCCCTAGTCAGCTGATCTTTCATTTTTCCGGACAGAGACTGGGTCTATCGGCACCCCTCCCTCTCTGCTCTATATGCTCATTTGTTCTCAGAGAACTCTCTCTGTGTGTAAATCGGTTAGGAAATCTGAATGAACTAAAACATGACCTTTTTAGACATTTCACGGAACATTATACACTGATTAAAGAATATATGCATGGATATTTTAAAATTTTTTTACAATTTTGCGTATTGTTAGCGTAAAACCGTACTTCCTGCCTAGGTATAATTTGCAAATAATTCTTTGTTTTGATAAATAATGACAAAAAACCTCCCGGCTGGACCGGAAGGTTTTCACGTTTCTTCATATTAAATTACTGATTGCTTTTCGGATCGAACGCATCTCTTAAACCGTCACCGATGAAGTTAATCGCAAGAACGGTAAGAAGGATGGCTACCCCTGGAGGAACCCAGGTTTCCCAGTTATTCTCAAGAATTCGAAGGCTGTTCGCTTCCGTAATCATATTCCCCCAGGTTGGTGTCGGCTGAGGAATACCGAAACCGATAAAGCTGAGCGCCGATTCGAGGATGATCATCGTTGCCATCATCAGTGTGGCATTTACAATGATTGGACCTACGGCATTTGGAAGAAAGTGCTTAAAAATAATCCGGAAATCAGAGGCGCCGATCGATCTTGCCCCAAGGACATATTCTTTTTCTCTTAGGGAGAGGAACGTAGCCCTTATAATCCTCGTCAGGTTCGGCCAGGCTGTCAGGGCAATGATGGTTACAAACAGCGTAATCGTAACCGACTGAACAATGGCAACGATCGTCAGGATCAGAAGAAGGAAAGGAAGAATCATCATGAGGTCAGTTGCACGCATGATCAGTCCGTCAACCCATCTTCCGTAATACCCTGCCAGTGATCCGAGAATGACTCCGATTGCTACTGTAAAAAACATGGCGAAAAATCCAATTGTAAGGGAGATTCTCGCTCCGTGTACAAGTCTTGAAAAGTTATCCCGGCCGGAGCTGTCAGTTCCGAGCCAATGTTCAGATGATGCTTTCGCATCGATATTGTACAGATTATGAGCGGTCGGACTGTGCGGCGCGATGAGATCTGCAAAGACAGCCACGAGGACAAAAAAGCTGAGTACGACCAGACCGGCAATAGCAAGCTTATTTCTCAGGAACCGCCGCATCGCCAATTGAAAAGGGCTTAAGCTTTTTTCCGAATCCTTGGTTACTTTAGGCGGGGCTGTGCCCACCTGCTGGTTCACTTGTGTTTCCATCAGCTCTCACCTCAATCATAACGGATACGCGGATCCACAACTGCATAGAAAATATCAGCTAATAGATTTCCGACTAGAATTGTAACGGCCAGAATCAGGTTAATGGCCATAATGACCGGATAATCACGGTTCTGGATCGAGTTCAGGAACAGTGTCCCAAGCCCGGGATAATTGAAAACATTCTCTGTGATTACGGCACCGCTGAGCAGCAGCCCGAATTCCACACCGAGTAAAGTAATAATCGGAATAAGTGCATTTCGCAGCGTATGCTTATACAGCACAGAATTGTTCGTCAGACCCTTTGCCTGTGCCGTACGGATGAAGTCACTACCTTTGATTTCTAGAATCTCGGTACGCATATACCTCATATACATGGCGGTACTGGCCAGACCTAATGTGAAACCAGGTAAGACAAGGTGTCTGAGCTTGTCAATAAACAGTTCAAACCCGGTCAGACCAATGGCTGATGTGGATCCCTGAGCCGGAAACCAGCCAAACTGAAAGCTTAACAGCCAGATGGCAAGTAATGCGGCAAAAAAGTTCGGGGTGGCCAGACCTAAAAAGGCAAAGGTCGTAGCTCCATAATCAAATAGAGAATACTTTTTTGTTGCTGAATAGATCCCGATCGGGATAGCTATCGCCAATGTAACGCCAAGGGCAAACATGGATAAGTAAAACGTGTTCATGATCCTTGACTGGATCAAATCCATAACAGAGCGGCCTGTGTATTGCATCGAATTTCCAAAATCACCAGTTGCTACAGATGAAAGCCAGCTCCAGTACTGCACGGGCAGCGGATCATTGAGTCCCAATGCATCTCTTCGCTGTTCCAGAACTTCATGGGGAATATTCGGATCAAGCATTTCACCTGACAATACATCTCCGGGAGCGGCCTTGGCTAATGCAAAGACTACAACCGTAACAAGAAACAACATTGGTATGAACTGAAGCGTTCGACGAATGATATATCTGTGCATGCTGAACTCCTCCCGCCAGGTAAAAATCAAGTGTGCGGCCGAGGGCCGCACACTCGTTTACCTCGACACTTCTACAATTATTGTGCTAGATACCAGAGGTGGGAATCCTGGTAGATTCCAGCTGGCAGTTCTTTAACGTTCTGAAGATCCGTGTTGTAAGCGTAGATATTATCAGAAGAGTAAAGGAATACCATTGGTACCTGTTCTGATACGTGACCAGCCCACTCATTGTAGACTTCAGCACGGTAATCAACATCAAAAGCATCCGGTGGTGTAACGGCTTTCTGGATCAGCTCGTCACTCGTCTCATCATTCCAGCGCGTGTAGTTATACGCAGCTGTGGACTGCCAGATTCCGGCAGGGTCCGGATCGCCTACAGCAAGGCTCCAGCCTGCAAGGTAAAGATCCCAGTCAGTGTTGTCTGCTTCGACCATATCAAAGTGAGGACCGGCTTCACGCGGCTGGCGAAGCTCTACGCGGATTCCTACTGCGCCAAGCTCATCCTGGATGATTGGAGCAGTACGCTCGCGTACTTCGTTTCCTGTTGGGTAATCAAGGTTCAGAGTCCACTCGTTTCCGTCTGGATCTTCACGGTATCCGTCGCCTGTTACATCTTCATAACCAGCTTCATCAAGAAGCTCGTTGGCACGGTCCGGCTCATAAGGATACGTGTTTACAGCGTTCTCATCAAAAGCCCATGAAGCTTCAGGGAATGGCGCTTCCATAACTGATCCCATTCCGTAAAGAAGACCATCTACGATCCCCTGACGGTTAATCGCACTTGCAATCGCCTGGCGTACACGTACGTCAGATACTTTTTCGTTCTCTACCCAGTTTTCAGGGTTAATTACACCGTTCTCAACATCTTCAGTTGTACGGTGGTGATGCTTAATACCCATGTACTGATAACCAAAGTCCTGAGTCATGTAAGTTGTTACATTGTCAAGACCATCAACACGATCAAAGTCGGAAGCAGGGACTCCGTTTGGCTCAGCAATCATGTCAAGCTCTCCGCTTTCAAGGAGACCAGGCATTACAGACTGCTGGATTACACGCCATGTAATTCCATCCAGGTAAGGCTCGCCGCCCCAGTAATCAGCAAAGGCAGTAAGTGCATACTGCTCGCCTTCAATAAACTCGGAAAGAACAAATGGTCCGCTACCTACGATTTCCCCTGCATCACGGGAAGCACTCGCATCAGGAATATCTGCAATATCCATTCCTTCAAACGGGTGGGCAGGTACAATGATAAAGCTAGTGTCAAACAGAATCTTAATGTTAGGCTCATCATAGTGGAACGCTACCGTACGGTCGTCGATTACTTCGACACCTTCCAATGTATCGGTTTCGCCGCTGTTGTACTCTTCATAGCCTGCAAGGTTCAATACGTAGTTTGTACGTACTCCGCCTGCTGCAACGTACTCAGGATCAGCGATTGTTGAATAAGTAAAGTACACATCGTCCGCTGTAAGCGGCTCACCATCGTGCCATTGAATGCCTTCATTCAGTGTGTATGTGATAGATGTAAAGTCGTCGTTAATATCCCAGCTCTCTGCAAGGGCTGGCTGATACTCCAGATTTTCGTCAAGCTGGACAAGAGACTCATGCGTAAAGCTCAAGATATTAGCTTCATACGCATCAGAGTAGAAAAGCGGGTTAAACTGGTGACCTGGTGCAGAATACATACCTGCTGTGATTGTTCCGCCGCGCTGGGCTTCCCCTTCACTTTCGTCGCCTTCTGCTTCGTCTTCCTCAGTTGCTTCTTCGTCTGCGTCGCCATCCTCTTCAGTACCATCATCTTCTGTTTCTTCTACATCATCGCCATCTTCTTCACCTGAAGCTTCTTCGTCGTCACCACAAGCCGCAAGAACAAGAACCAGCGATAGTGATAGAATCAGCATTAGCCAAAATTTGCTAAATTTCATAAATCTTCTTACCCCCTTAATTTTTGGATGAATCTTAACATTAACCCGGAAATTCAACCCTGCTTTCCCCTTGCCTCACCCCCTTAAAGTGACAAATTCCTTCATATGGTTTATCCGTTCGTATACAGGTGGCAGGCTACAAACTGGCCATTTCCCTGATCAACCAGATCCGGACGTTCTGTCTTACATCTTGCGTGAGCCTCAGGACACCTTGTATGGAACGTGCAGCCGGTAGGGGGGTTCGAAGGGCTCGGAAGCTCCCCTTTCAGCTTAATTTTTTCACGGCGCCGATTCACATCCGGAACTGGCACAGACGAGAGCAGCGCTTTCGTATATGGATGAAGCGGGTTGCTGTAAATCAGCTTTTTAGGCCCGATTTCCGCCATTCGGCCGAGGTACATGACGCCTACCCGGTCAGAAATATGTTTAACAACACTAAGATCATGGGCAATAAACAAGTAGGTGAGATCAAATTCATTCTGCAGGTCCTCCATCAGGTTCAAAACCTGGGACTGAACAGACACATCCAGAGCTGATACAGGCTCGTCCCCGATCACAAACTTCGGGTTCATGCTCAGAGCCCGGGCGATTCCGATCCGCTGACGCTGCCCCCCGGAAAATTCGTGAGGATATTTATCACGTGCCTCTGGAGAGAGACCGACCTTTTTCAGAAGATCAACGACCTTCTCTTTCCGATCTTTCTTTCCCATCGTACGCTGGACGAGCATCGGTTCTTCGATGATCTCCCCCACGCTCATTCTCGGGTTCAGGGATGCGTACGGATCCTGAAACACCATCTGCATATCCTGGCGGTACTTCCGCATCTTCCCCTGCTTAATGGAGGAGATATCGTTGCCTTCAAAAAGGACGCTTCCATCTGTAGGATCAAGAAGACGAAGAATCGTGCGCCCGAGCGTGGACTTACCCGATCCGGATTCTCCAACGATTCCGAGTGTTTCACCTTTGTAAATATCAATCGAAACATCATCGACTGCTTTTACGTGCCCGACCGTCCGCTGGAGGATCCCGCCTTTTACAGGAAAGTATTTTTTAAGATTGCGTACTTCTAACAGTTTTTCTCTCGTCTGTTCCATTCTGATGTCCTCCTTCTCCAACAGCCGGGTCATAGAGATAGCAGCGTACTTTATGTTTATGAGTCACTTCAAGCAGGTCAGGATTTGCCTGCGTGCACTGTTCCATCGCATGTTTGCAGCGCGGGGCAAAACGGCAACCTTCCGGAAACCGGTGCGCCGGCGGTACAGTTCCCTGAATTGATTCCAGACGTTCAACGTCTTCGTCAATGTTCGGGATACTCCCCATAAGCCCTGTTGTATACGGGTGTTTAGGATTGGTAAACAGTTCCTCGGCTTTAGCTTCTTCTACAATCTGTCCACCGTACATCACCATCACCCGGTCTGCCACCTCTGCTACAACTCCCAGATCATGAGTAATCAGAAGGATCGAAGAATCAAACTTCTCCTTCATTTCCACCATAAGATCGAGAATCTGAGCCTGAATTGTTACGTCAAGAGCGGTAGTCGGCTCGTCCGCAATGAGCAGCTTCGGATCGCATGACATGGCAATGGCAATCATGGCACGCTGTCTCATTCCGCCGGACAGCTGGTGAGGATATTCGTTTACAATCTCCTCGGCTCTTGCAAAACCTACGACCTTAAGCAGTTCCACTGCTTTGGCATAAGCCTGCTTTTTTGTCATTTTTTTATGTTTAATCAATGTTTCTGCAATCTGATTTCCAATTGTAAATACCGGATTCAGTGAAGTCATCGGTTCCTGAAAGATCATGCCGATATCATTTCCCCGGACTTTCCTCATCTCGCGGTCTGACAGTGTCAGAAGTTCTTTTCCGTCCAGTTTGATTGACCCGTCCAGGATTTCTCCTGGCGGCTGCGGAATCAGTCTCATAACGGACAATGATGTAATACTTTTTCCACTGCCTGATTCTCCAACCAGCGCGAGTGTTTCTCCCCGGTCAATATGGAAACTTACGCCATCGACAGCTTTAGCTGTTCTGCCGCCTTCCATATGGAAATACGTCTTCAGATCTTTCACTTCCAGCAAATGCTCGCTTCGCTGCACAACCCTCACCCCATCTTCACTCCGGTAAACCGAATTCTTGATATACTGAAATAATGGCGCAAGTTTATACTGAAAAAAGTATAAGCTTTAAACCTCCCAGTATTCTGCGAAACTATGTATTACACAAGTCTCTATTTAATGACAATAATGTATCATATGCACATCAGTAAGTATATAGTTTTTTGAAAATTTTTTATCTTTAGATATTTAGTAATCCGAAACAACAGGAATAAATATTATATAATGAATATCGTATATTTATAGGGATTCATTGGTTTTCAAGGGTTTTGTGCTGTTTTTATTCATAATTTAGTATATATATTAATAACGGGTTCCAAAAATTTCTTTCTCATAAAATACTATTTTCTGTTCGCAGCCCATTGATTATCTGCTGTACTGAAATTTTACATATCCGCTTGAATGACTGTCACAAAGGGAATAGCAGAGAACTTGACCATTTGTAATTTCCCAACTACCCACTCTGTAATTTGCTTTACTGAGAAAGCAACTATATTTCGACACATTTCTTATCTTTATACGAAAACCCTTTTAAAAATGGAAAAAAAGAGGCCGGTCTGACTGTACTGGTCAGACCGGCCTCTCCCTATTTTAAGCTAACATTATCTGCTGCTGATAACTTCTTTTCCGCCCATGTATGGACGCAGGACTTCAGGTACCTCAACCGTCCCGTCTTCTCTCTGGTAGTTCTCAAGGATAGCGGCAACCGTTCTGCCGATTGCAAGTCCTGATCCGTTCAACGTATGAACGAAATCCGTCTTCCCTTTTTCTTCAGGACGGTAGCGAATATTCGCACGGCGGGCCTGAAATGCTTCAAAGTTGCTGCAGGATGAGATTTCCCGGTACGTTTCATAACTTGGGATCCAAACTTCAATATCGTACTTTTTCGCGGCAGTAAAACCGAGATCTCCGGTACACATGTCCATCACACGGTATGGAAGCTTAAGAAGCTGCAGAATCTTCTCCGCATGTGAGGTCAGGAGCTCCAGCTGTTCGTAGGATTCCTCCGGTTTAACAAATCGGACAAGTTCCACCTTGTTAAACTGGTGCTGGCGGATCAGCCCCCGGGTGTCCCGGCCTGCAGAACCGGCTTCTGAACGGAAGCAGGCACTGTAAGCCGTGTAGGCAATCGGCAGGTCCTTTTCATTCACGATTTCGTCACGGTGCATATTCGTGACCGGCACTTCCGCTGTCGGAATCAGGAAGTAGTCTTCTTCCCTGATTTTAAAGGCATCTTCTTCAAACTTTGGCAGCTGGCCTGTTCCGGTCATGCTGTCCCGGTTCACCATATACGGCGGCATCACTTCTGTGTATCCGTGCTCGTCTTCATGGAGATCCATCATAAAGTTAATCAGCGCTCTTTCAAGGCGCGCTCCTGCACCTTTGTAAAAGACGAAGCGGCTTCCTGTTACTTTTGAAGCTCTCTCGAAATCGAGAATGTCCAGTTCAGCAGCCAGATCCCAGTGAGGCTTGGGTTCAAATGAGAATTCTCTCACGTCGCCCCACTTGCGGGCTTCCCGGTTATCCTCCTCATCCGCTCCTACCGGCACACTGTCATGGGGAATGTTCGGCAGGTTTAACAGAAGGCTGTCCAGCTCTTCATCAACCGTGCGGAGCTTTTCATCGAGCTCCTTTACTGTCGCTGACACGTCTTTCATTTCTTTAATCAGATCATCTGCATCTTTTTTCTCTCTTTTCAGCTGGGAGATTTCCTGGGAGACAGTATTTCTTCTAGCTTTAAGCTCCTCGGTTTTCTGAATAAGCTCCCGTCTTGTGACATCAAGCTCCTGGAATTTGTCCAGTGCACTGATGTCCTCGTTTCTGCTTGCGAGCTTTCCTTTTACGCCTTGAAAATCTTTTCTAAGCACTTTCACATCAAGCATGATGTTTCCACCTTCCCGGTTTCGTTGTATTTGCACTTTACGATCTCAAACAGGTTCCGGCAAAGCACGGAGGGTTTTGAATACAAAAAACTCCCGTCCCTGTAGAAGGGACGAGAGTAACCCGCGTTGCCACCCTGATTGAAAAGAAGACACGCTTCTTTTCCACTCATCACCGATAACGGACGGTGAGACCGAAACAGCCTACTGGTGTTCAGCTGTCTGACTCAGGGATGGATTCACGCAATGCTCTGATCGGTTCGCACCTGCCACCGACTCTCTGGGCAAAGCTGTTACGCTACTGATTCCCGTCTCAGTCTGTTCACTGTATTTACTATCACTATCATAACCGATCTGCTTAAATCTAATCAAGCAGCGAGACGGTTTTTTCTGATCATCTCGACAAAGTACTGATGCATGCGATGATCATCTGTAAGTTCAGGATGATAGGAGCATGCCAGGAAATTTCCCTGTTTTGCTGCCACAATCTCTCCGTCGTACTCGGAGATCACTTCAGCAGCCGGTCCTGTACTTACGATAATCGGAGCGCGGATGAATACGCCATGTACATCATCCCCGATTCCTTTTACTTTCAGCGGGGCTTCAAAGCTCTCACGCTGCCGGCCAAAGGCATTTCGCTGGACGGTCATATCCATCACCCCGAGGTGAGGATCCTGTCCGACAATTTCTTTGGCCATGAGAATCGCTCCTGCGCAGGTACCGAACATCGGGTTTCCCTGTTCGGAAAACTTTTTCAGCGGCTCAAAAAAGCCGTATTTATCAATCAGCCGGCGCATGGTTGTACTTTCCCCACCGGGAAAAACCAGGCCGTCCAGCCCGTTCAGCTCCTCTGTGCGCTTCACGGTAATTACATTTACATCTGCTGCTTCCAGTGCGGCAGCATGCTCGCGGACTGCTCCCTGAAGAGCAAGGACACCAATGTTAATCATGATGACTCTCCTTTACTGTAAAAATCCGCCCGAGTGACACGGGGTGCAGCCTAAAGCTGCTTACCAGCCTCGGTCCTGCATACGGTCAGCTTTCTCCAGTGTGGAGATTTCAATTCCTTTCATAGGCGTACCAAGACCCTTTGAAAGCTCAGCAATGAGTTTGTAGTCCTCGTAATGAGTTGTCGCCTCAACAATGGCACGGGCAAACTTTTCAGGATTGTCCGATTTGAATACGCCGGATCCCACAAATACCCCGTCTGCTCCAAGCTGCATCATAAGAGCAGCATCTGCCGGTGTAGCGACACCGCCTGCGGCAAAGTTTACGACCGGAAGTTTCCCGGAGCGCTTAATTTCAAGCAGAACATCGTAGGATGCACCGAGATTCTTCGCTTCCGTCATCAGCTCGTCTTCACTCATGCCTGCTACTTTTTTAATCTGGGACTGCATCATACGCATATGGCGAACCGCTTCTACGATGTTTCCTGTACCTGGCTCCCCTTTTGTACGGATCATGGAGGCCCCTTCTCCGATCCGGCGGGAAGCTTCCCCGAGGTCTCTTGCACCACACACAAACGGAACCGTGTAGTCGCGCTTATTAAGGTGGTACACTTCATCCGCCGGAGTCAGTACTTCACTTTCGTCGATGTAGTCCACACCTAGTGCTTCAAGCACACGTGCTTCCACAATATGACCGATACGTGCTTTGGCCATAACCGGAATACTTACGGCATTTGTTACTTCCTCGACGATCGTCGGATCTGCCATACGGGCAACTCCGCCCGCTGCGCGGATATCCGAAGGAACACGCTCAAGTGCCATTACAGCTACGGCACCTGCTTCTTCTGCAATTCTCGCCTGCTCAGCATTGACAACGTCCATAATGACGCCGCCTTTCTGCATTTCGGCCATACCTCGTTTTACACGATCAGTTCCAGTTTGTTTCATGGTGAAAAATCCCCCTTTATAAATTAAGCCTGAATTGTCGGATTCTGATTATCCTTATCCATTATAACGGAAAACCTGTATCAATTTCGAGTAAATGATTTAAAAACACTTTTATCTTAAATCCATTCACGTTTCTGACAGTCTTTTTTAATAGGATCTGTTAAAGTCAGTTGTTGATTATCTCTCACTGCACTCCCTTTCCGCGGGTCCCACTGCAGCCTCCTCGGGAAAATCGCCCTGCGGGGTCTTCCGTCGGTGCTGTTCCCGCAGGAGTGTCGCTCGTTCGTTCCAATCAACTTGATTAAATCAACATTAAACATTAACAGAGCGTTTTAATAAAATATGCTACCTTATCCTTTTTTTCAGGGTCTAAATGCGCAGACAATCTGTCCTTTTCAGGATAAACTCCCTCTGTGTATATTACCATTTTCTATTAAAAAGTGCTGAATCCGCTATTCTATCAGAAACTTTGTCCACACAGACCAGAAAAAGTAGAATAGATTATTTTTATAGGGGCGCCTCTATAAATAAACTCAGGAGTGAAAAAAATGACAGAAGAAAATCAAATCTTTTTCAGCCCGGATGGCGAAACAAGTGTCCAGCAGGAGGAAAACGGAAACGGCGATGATAATGATAACGGAGATCAAGAAAACGGCTGTCCGGATGGCTGCTGTACCGGTGACGAAATTCTGTGTGTAGCCATTCCCTGTCCGATTGATATTGTCCTGCTTGGACTGCAATTGCGTCTTGAACTTCCATGCATCAGGCTTTCAGGCCTCGGCGACAACCCTTTGGCGGAAGCGGACGTCCAGCGCCTGCTGCAGGTGCTGACTGGTATTATCGGCGGTCTCGGAAACCTCGGCGAGCAGTCCGAATAACAGTGAGCAAGCCTGCTTATACAGAAAGAGGCCGGGACAAAAAATAAAGTGTTAATGTGAGAACCCGAACTAACAAAAAGGCGGTAAAGCGGATGAAATATACGCTTGACTCCTGCGGGGAGAAAAGCGCAGGTGAGACCCCGCAGGGCGAAGCATACGGAGGCTCAGCCGCTTCCCGCGGAATGCAGCGTATCTTTCAGGAGCGATGATTTTGCGCTCCATATAAATTGTTCGGATTTTCATTTATTCAAAACACTTCTCTCCCAGACTCGCTTATACAAAAAAACTGAGAGACAGATGTCTCTCAGTTTTTTGTTTTATAAACCGGTAGTTACAGCCAGCCGGTTACAGTGTCGGAAACAGACGTCCAGACACCGGAGAAGAATCCGCCGATGCTTCTGAAGAGCAGCGTAAACCAGCCGGCACGCTCTACTCCCTCATTTGCTGTAACATTTACCTGCGTATATTCCTGTCCTTCGCCCTGAAGGTAGCCATAGTTTTCACCATCATAAGTGACATGCATCGTGCCGATGACATCACCTGCTTCTACAGGGGCAATCAGATTTCCATCTTCATCAAACAGGGAGTCGTCCCATTGTACTTCATAGGAGTAGGCATCTTCTTCCCCGTTACGTATCATAAGGGTTACGCTCTCATCTGTGGAAACAGATACTTGATCCTTTTCCCCCTGTGTAACAGGAACCATTTCATTGTCTTCGAGTGTCATACCTTCAGGAAAAACTTCTGCAGTAGAGAAGTTCTGGAATCCCCACTCCATCAGGCTTTTCGTTTCATTAAAACGGTGGATCTCAGAATCGGCTCCCATAACGACAGTAATAAGACGCTGCCCGTCCTTTTCTGCTGTTCCGGTAAATGTATAGCCGGCAGCAGAAGTAAAGCCGGTCTTCAGACCATCCACATATTCGTAATCAACATCTGAGACCTGGGTGCCTTCAAGCATCCAGTTCCAGTTCTGCATCTGAGTACCGGCGCCTTCAGGCTGAAACTCTTTTGATGGGATACTGGCTGTTTCAAGAACTTCCGGATAATCGTTAACTAGATGGTAGGCAAGCGTGGCCGTCGCTCTTACCGACATATAGTTATCATCATCAGGCTCGGTCCCTTCCGGGTGATTCCCGTCGAGCAGACTGTTTGGCAGCCCAGTGGAATTGACAAACTGGAAATCCCCGATATCACGGTCGGAAAGCTCTTCAAGGTTGGAGATGCCGTATTCCTCACCGGCTTCACGCATCACGTCACCCATTCCAAGTTCTTTCCCTTTTTCGTTCATCATCTGAACAAATTCGCCCTCAGAGCCGGCAATAAGCTCTGCCAAAGCCATCGTGGAGGCGTTAGCCGAATAAATTGCCACCGACTCGTAAAGTTCCTCCACTGTATACGTTCCCGTTGTAGTTAACGGAACATTCGAGAGCCCTCTGTTACCTGACAATTCATGCAGATAATCACTGATAGGGACAGGCTGGTCCCATGAAATGTCTCCGTTATTTACCGCTTCAAGAATTAAGTATTCACTCATCATCTTTGTCATACTGGCAGGCGGCAGGACATCATCGATTTCTTTTGCATATAGTAATTTTCCCGTGTCTCCATCAACGAGCAATACATTTTCCACTTCTGTGGAATAGCTGGCTTCCGCTGTATTTCCCCCTACTGTAAATACGCTTGAAAAAACAAGCAGAAAGGCCATAAGCGATAAAGCCGCTGTTCTAAACTTTCCCATTTCTCTTCCTCTCCTTGAAGCAAACTTATCTATAAAAAAACACGCACACGAAAACATCCCGGACCGGCTCATCCGCCGTCAATTCCGGTTAATGTGTCCGTCTGCCGCTACAACCGGCTATCACTGTAACAAACGTAATTTTACCACATTACCCATAAAAAAAATAGATAGGGGAGTCCCCTATCTATCTGCAACTTTTCGCCTATCCCCTCACGTCTAAAGGGAATAGTTTGGTGCTTCTTTTGTAATCTGTACATCATGCGGATGACTTTCTTTCAAGCCTGCATTTGTAATACGGATAAACCGGCCGTTTTCGTGAAGATCCTCTACTGTCGGTGTGCCGCAGTAACCCATTCCTGCATTTATCCCGCCAACGAGCTGGTGAATGGTATCCTTCAGAGGTCCCTTATAAGGCGTACGGCCTTCGATGCCTTCCGGAACGAGCTTTTGTTCTCCCTCCTGGAAGTATCGGTCCTTACTGCCTTTTTCCATGGCACCGAGGGAGCCCATGCCGCGGTAGACTTTAAACTGACGTCCCTGGAAGATTTCACGCTCACCAGGGCTTTCCGAGACCCCTGCAAGAAGGCTGCCGAGCATTACAGCATGTCCGCCTGCTGCAAGTGCCTTTACAATATCGCCGGAATATTTAATGCCCCCGTCAGCAATGATAGAGGCCCCGTGCTTTCTTGCCTCTATGGCGCAGTCAAAGACTGCAGTAATCTGAGGAACACCAATCCCTGCCACCACTCGTGTCGTACAGATAGAGCCCGGGCCAATGCCTACTTTTACAATCGTTGCCCCAGCTTCAATAAGGTCCCGGGTCGCTTCTGCAGTGGCTACATTCCCTGCAATAATATCAAGGTCCGGATATTTCCTGCGTACTTCGCTCACTTTATCCAGAACACCACGTGAGTGGCCATGGGCAGTATCTATGACAAGTACATCAATACCTGCTTCTACAAGGGCTTCTGTGCGCATATCGGAATCCCCGCCCACACCAACAGCCGCTCCAACAACGAGTCGTCCTGAAGCGTCTTTAGCAGAATTCGGGAATTCAATGGCTTTCTCGATATCCTTTATGGTAATCAGGCCTTTTAGAATGCCTTCGTCATCAACAAGCGGGAGCTTTTCGATCTTATATTTCTGAAGGATTTTCTGTGCTTCATCAAGCGTTGTTCCGACTGGTGCAGTTACAAGATCATCCTTTGTCATCACTTCTTCAATTTTGATCGAATAATCATCGATAAAGCGCAGATCACGGTTTGTCAGTATACCGACAAGTTTTAGATTCTCATCTGCAATCGGAACTCCGGAAATACGGTATTTCGACATCAGATGCTCAGCGTCAAAGACCTGATGATGTGCCGATAAATGGAACGGATTGGTGATTACCCCGCTTTCAGAGCGCTTTACGCGGTCCACCTGCTCGGCCTGTTCTTCAATTGACATGTTTTTATGAATAATTCCAAGTCCGCCTTCACGGGCCATCGCAATTGCCATTTGTGCTTCTGTAACAGTATCCATCCCTGCACTGATAATCGGTACATTCAGCTGCAGCTTATCAGACAGCTTCGTCTTTACCGATACATCCCGGGGCAGCACCTCTGAACGGGCGGGCAGCAGCAGCACGTCATCAAATGTTAACCCTTCCTTACCAAACTTTTCCTCCCACATCGACTGTTCCTCCTTATTATTTTCCCAAAATATTATTAGTAGCTTATCAACTGGGTACACTACTGTCAAGAAATTTAAGCAGGTTCCAGAACTTGCAAAATAGCGTCAGCCTGAGGGTTTCCACTGTTTTGCCACAGGAGGTAATGGTCTTGAGTTCAAGCGCATTTTATATTCCTTTTCAATCCATTGATTTTGTAAAAGAATTTCTCGTGAAAAAATATGAAAACCTCCACTTAAACAATGCCCAGTCCCTCGCTTATCAAAACGGCTATTCTTTCTTATATTATCTTGAAATGGGAAAACAATACGTGGATCAGGCTGCAGTTGCTCCCATGGCGACCCGGCCGGTCCTGCTGTTTTACGGATGCGTGCAGTGGATGAAAGCATGCCTGCTTACTGTGGACCCGGAATATCCCGGTACGACACAGGTGCTCGCCCATGGGGTAACTGCAAGAAAGCGGAAAAAACAGGGTTATGCGTTCTGGGAGGACGAAATAAAGGTGCAGAAAGAGGGGTTATTTCCTTATTTTTCCGACAGGTTGTTTCATGTGAAACAATTAACCGGAGAAAAATATACCATGAACACGCTGTTACGCAGAATCCCTGAACTGGCTCCAGTTATTGAACGTATGTTCGGATCTCCTGTTCTTTTTCCGCTCACACGTTCAGACAGATCATCTTCTGTATCCGATCATCTGTTAAAAACACTGGAGATGGATGTGCCCAGATTTGATGCCTGGCTTAAATCCTTTGGTCTGCCTTCTTCTTCAACCAAAACGAAAGGACAGCTGGACATTATTTCTGATAACCGGATTGAAGATCATCCATTTCTTACAACCAGGGATCAGCAGGGTGTCTCCTGGCTCCCGGCGTTTCGAACCGATTACCTTCCGCTGCCGGAACTGATGTGTCATTATCTTATTTTGTATAATTTAAGCATGGTCTGCAGGTATGAAACAGAATGGTGGTGTGAACTGCTTCACACATTTCCGGGTCATGATTATCCCTGCATTCATGCCTTTCTTAATACTACATCAGTTAAGCTTCCTCTCTTAATCGAACGGGTGCTCAGTTCAGACTGACAGCTCCCTAAAAAAAAAGTGGATCCGGAAAACGGCTTAAGCGCCTCCGGATCCATTCTGAATTCCTGTAAAGGTTACTACTTCATTGCCTGCTCAAGATCTTCCCAGATATCCTGTGCGTTTTCCAGACCTGCTGACAGACGGAGCATACCATCAGTAATTCCCATTGCAAGTCTGTTTTCCTCAGGCACCACTGCATGTGTCATGGAAGCCGGGTGCTGGATAAGTGTTTCGGCATCGCCCAGACTTACGGCCACCTGAACCAGCTTCAGTTTATTAAGTACCTTCTGTGCTACCTTTTTCCCGCCTTCGATTTCAAATGTAATCAGACCGCCTGGCTGACTCATCTGTTTTTTTGCCAGATCGTACTGGTCTGAAGCTGGGTCCCCCGGATAGATGACTTTGGAGACACGCGGATGATCTTTCAGCTTGTCAAAAAGAAAAGCCGCGTTGGTACAGTGACGGTCCATACGTACAGAAAGTGTTTTCAACCCTCGCAGAAGAAGCCATGCATCAAATGGAGCCATTACGCCACCCATATCTTTTAATGTCGTCATTTTAAGTTCCTGGATAAAATCTGCCTTTCCTGCTGCAAGACCGGCAATCACATCGCCGTGACCGCAGATATATTTCGTGGCGCTGTGCAGAACCACATCTGCTCCCATATCAAGCGGCTGCTGCAGATAAGGTGAGCAAAACGTATTATCCACCACGACAGTAACGCCTCTTTCTTTGGCAATTTGAATCACTGTTTTCAGATCAATCAGTTTCATGGTAGGGTTAATCGGTGTTTCCACATATACAACCTTTGTATTTTCTTTTATTCCTTCTCTTACAGCTTTTTCATCATTCATATCGATAAAATTATGGGCGATGTTATAGCGTTCCTGCGCCATTTCCAAAAAGCCGAACGTGCATCCGTAAACTCCCTCTGAAACGAGGATATGATCCCCTGAGCGGACGAGTGCCATAAGTACTGACGATACGGCAGCCATACCTGATCCAAAAGCCGCTCCTGCTTCAGCATTCTCCAGGTCTGCAATCGCCTTTTCAAGGATGTCGACTGTCGGGTTGCCGAGTCTAGAATAAATGTAACCGCTTTCATTTCCAGCAAAACGGGCTTCACCCTGCTCTGCTGAATCAAAACTGAAAGTGGATGTCTGGTAAATTGGCGGTGTCAGACTGCCATGATGACGCTGTCTGTCATAAGCTCCATGAATCAACCTTGTTTCCAAATCCTTTTTTTCCCTCACCCTTGCCATCCCCTTTTTATCTCTTTCTTTCATATATTATTATACTCAACCTTGCCGGTACTTGAAATACGATTTGATAAAGACACCGCGCTACAGTATCAGCACAGTATTCTGATGAAGTTCCTTTATAAATCTGCCTGAACGTAAAACGCCATGCGGGACTTTACAGGTCCGCTGCATGGCGCTTTACTTTATTTGATGGGGGAATACTGCATGTCTTGCCTGATGCACTTTTATTCTACTACAGAAAAGCAGATTGATAAATCTGATAAAAGTCTTGTTTGTTGTCTGTGAAAGACTGTCACAGTTCTTTTGGTCTGCATAGTATGGCTTTGTTTGCTTCCTAAGTAATTGTTCAGTGACTGTTTCTTATCCTAACCGCTGGAAAAGTACCACGGCCAGAAGGGCATCAGTTTCGTATAACGGGACTTTTCCACTATTTTGCTTAACAATAGGATTTGCAGCAATGGTGACAGTTTTTCAAGCAGCTTAACACCGGCAGGCTATTTGGCACGCTATGAATGGCAGCTTCGTCATGCCTGGCTCGCCTTTATTCCAGCTGTAGGAATTCTGATGCTCCTACTGTTTAGGAAGAGACTCAAAGCTGATGGGACGGAGGTGAGAGGCTGAATGTGTATTTTTTATCCTT
>NZ_PDOF01000007.1 GCF_003226345.1 Alteribacter lacisalsi
TGCCCAGCGACGTCCTACTCTCACAGGGGGAGAGCCCCCAACTACCATCGGCGCTGGAGAGCTTAACTTCCGTGTTCGGCATGGGAACGGGTGTGACCTCTCCGCTTTCGTCACTAGACAAGTTTGAGTGAGCCATGCTCTCTCAAAACCAGATAACAGCTTCGACTTCTTTATGAATTTCAGAAGACTAACGAACATCTTTTTGGATAAGCCCTCGATCGATTAGTATCTCTCAGCTTCACGTGTTGCCACGCTTCCACACGAGACCTATCTACCTCATCGTCTCTGAGGGATCTTACTTACATAAAGTAATGGGAAATCTCATCTTGAGGGGGGCTTCATGCTTAGATGCTTTCAGCACTTATCCCTTCCACACGTAGCTACCCAGCTATGCTCCTGGCGGAACAACTGGTACACCAGCGGTGTGTCCATCCCGGTCCTCTCGTACTAAGGACAGCTCCTCTCAAATTTCCTGCGCCCACGACGGATAGGGACCGAACTGTCTCACGACGTTCTGAACCCAGCTCGCGTACCGCTTTAATGGGCGAACAGCCCAACCCTTGGGACCTACTTCAGCCCCAGGATGCGATGAGCCGACATCGAGGTGCCAAACCTCCCCGTCGATGTGGACTCTTGGGGGAGATAAGCCTGTTATCCCCAGGGTAGCTTTTATCCGTTGAGCGACGGCCCTTCCATGCGGTGCCGCCGGATCACTAAGCCCGACTTTCGTCCCTGCTCGACCTGTATGTCTCGCAGTCAAGCTCCCTTATGCCTTTGCACTCTGCGAATGATTTCCAACCATTCTGAGGGAACCTTTGGGCGCCTCCGTTACTTTTTAGGAGGCGACCGCCCCAGTCAAACTGCCCACCTGACACTGTCCCCGAACCGGATCACGGTCCTGGGTTAGAATGTCAGTACAGCCAGGGTAGTATCCCACCGACGCCTCCACCGAAGCTGGCGCTCCGGCTTCCAAGGCTCCTACCTATCCTGTACAAGCTGTACCAAAATCCAATATCAAGCTACAGTAAAGCTCCATGGGGTCTTTCCGTCCTGTCGCGGGTAACCTGCATCTTCACAGGTAATATAATTTCACCGGGTCTCTCGTTGAGACAGTGCCCAAGTCGTTGCACCTTTCGTGCGGGTCGGAACTTACCCGACAAGGAATTTCGCTACCTTAGGACCGTTATAGTTACGGCCGCCGTTTACTGGGGCTTCAATTCAGAGCTTCTCCCTTACGGGATAACCCCTCCTCTTAACCTTCCAGCACCGGGCAGGTGTCAGCCCCTATACATCGCCTTACGGCTTGGCAGAGACCTGTGTTTTTGATAAACAGTCGCTTGGGCCTTTTCACTGCGGCTCATCCAGGCTTGCACCCGGATAAGCACCCCTTCTCCCGAAGTTACGGGGTCATTTTGCCGAGTTCCTTAACGAGAGTTCTCCCGCGCGTCTTAGAATTCTCTTCCCGCCTACCTGTGTCGGTTTGCGGTACGGGCACCTCTCACCTCACTAGAGGCTTTTCTTGGCAGTGTAGGATCAGGAACTTCGGTACTGTAATTTCCCTCGCCATCACAGCTCAGCCTTGCGGCAAGCGGATTTACCTGCTTGCCAGCCTCACTGCTTGGACGCGCATTTCCAACAGCGCGCTTACCCTACCTTCCTGCGTCCCCCCGTCGTTCAAACGGTGAGGAGGTGGTACAGGAATTTCAACCTGTTTGCCATCGCCTACGCCTTTCGGCCTCGGCTTAGGTCCCGACTTACCCTGAGCGGACGAGCCTTCCTCAGGAAACCTTAGGCTTTCGACGGAGGGGATTCTCACCCCTCTTTTCGCTACTCATACCGGCATTCTCACTTCCAAGCGCTCCACCAGTCCTCTCGGTCTGACTTCGCTGCACTTGGAACGCTCCCCTACCATTGTCCGAAGGACAATCCATAGCTTCGGTGATACGTTTAGCCCCGGTACATTTTCGGCGCAGAGTCACTCGACCAGTGAGCTATTACGCACTCTTTCAATGGTGGCTGCTTCTAAGCCAACATCCTGGTTGTCTAAGCAACTCCACATCCTTTTCCACTTAACGTATACTTTGGGACCTTAGCTGATGGTCTGGGCTGTTTCCCTCTCGACTACGGATCTTAGCACTCGCAGTCTGACTCCCGAGGATAAGTAATTGGCATTCGGAGTTTGACTGAATTCGGTAATCCTGTAGGGACCCCTAGTCCAATCAGTGCTCTACCTCCAATACTCTCACCTCGAGGCTAGCCCTAAAGCTATTTCGGGGAGAACCAGCTATCTCCAAGTTCGATTGGCATTTCACCCCTACCCACACCTCATCCCCGCAATTTTCAACTTGCGTGGGTTCGGGCCTCCATCCAGTGTTACCTGGACTTCACCCTGGACATGGGTAGATCACCTGGTTTCGGGTCTACGGCCACGTACTTATTCGCCCTGTTCAGACTCGCTTTCGCTGCGGCTCCGCCTTTTCGGCTTAACCTTGCACGGGACCGTAACTCGCCGGTTCATTCTACAAAAGGCACGCTGTCACCCATTAACGGGCTCCAACTACTTGTAAGCGTACGGTTTCAGGATCTCTTTCACTCCCCTCCCGGGGTGCTTTTCACCTTTCCCTCACGGTACTGGTTCACTATCGGTCACTAGGGAGTATTTAGCCTTGGGAGATGGTCCTCCCGGATTCCGACGGGGTTTCACGTGTCCCGCCGTACTCAGGATCCACTCCGGAGAGAACGAAGTTTCGACTACAGGGCTGTTACCTTGTCCCGCGGATCTTTCCAGATCGCTTCATCTACTCCGTTCCTTTGTAACTCCAAAGGAGTGTCCTACAACCCCAGAAGGCAAGCCTTCTGGTTTGGGCTATGTTCCGTTTCGCTCGCCGCTACTCAGGAAATCGCATTTGCTTTCTCTTCCTCCGGGTACTAAGATGTTTCAGTTCCCCGGGTCTGCCTTTTATACCCTATGGATTCAGGCATAAATAACACGCCATTACGCGTGCTGGGTTCCCCCATTCGGAAATCTCCGGATCAAAGCTTACTTACAGCTCCCCGAAGCATATCGGTGTTCGTCCCGTCCTTCTTAGGCTCCTAGTGCCAAGGCATCCACCGTACGCCCTTATTAGCTTAACCGTCGATGTCGTTGGTCTTCTAAGACGCCGGCTACTCTCATAGCCGGTGAAATTCACAAAGAATTTCTTCAAATTTGGAAATTTGATGTCGTTACTGTTATCTGGTTTTCAAAGAACATA
>NZ_PDOF01000009.1 GCF_003226345.1 Alteribacter lacisalsi
TCAAACTTGTCTAGTGACGAAAGCGGAGAGGTCACACCCGTTCCCATGCCGAACACGGAAGTTAAGCTCTCCAGCGCCGATGGTAGTTGGGGGCTCTCCCCCTGTGAGAGTAGGACGTCGCTGGGCAAGTACCCGTGTTACGGGTAACTGTTCTTACAATACAAATGAATCCGGAGGATTAGCTCAGTTGGGAGAGCACCTGCCTTACAAGCAGGGGGTCGGCGGTTCGAGCCCGTCATCCTCCACCATATATGCTGGCCTAGCTCAATTGGTAGAGCAACTGACTTGTAATCAGTAGGTTGGGGGTTCAAGTCCTCTGGCCAGCACCATGCACGAGCCATTAGCTCAGTTGGTAGAGCATCTGACTTTTAATCAGAGGGTCGAAGGTTCGAGTCCTTCATGGCTCACCATTTTATAATGCGGGTGTGGCGGAATTGGCAGACGCGCTAGACTTAGGATCTAGTGTCTTCGGACGTGGGGGTTCAAGTCCCTTCACCCGCACCATTATAAAATTTAAAATTGTTTGTCTGCATATTGACTTGCGGAAGTAGTTCAGTGGTAGAACACCACCTTGCCAAGGTGGGGGTCGCGGGTTCGAATCCCGTCTTCCGCTCCATTAAACCCTCGCCGGGGTGGTGGAATTGGCAGACACACAGGACTTAAAATCCTGCGGTAAGTAATTACCGTGCCGGTTCAAGTCCGGCCCTCGGCACCATAATTACAAATATTATTTATTTGTGCGCCCGTAGCTCAATTGGATAGAGCGTCTGACTACGGATCAGAAGGTTAGGGGTTCGACTCCTCTCGGGCGCGCCATACTTATTCGGGAAGTAGCTCAGCTTGGTAGAGCACTTGGTTTGGGACCAAGGGGTCGCAGGTTCAAATCCTGTCTTCCCGACCATCTTTTATAAGGGGCCTTAGCTCAGCTGGGAGAGCGCCTGCTTTGCACGCAGGAGGTCAGCGGTTCGATCCCGCTAGGCTCCACCATTTATGACCTTTGAAAACTAAACAAAAAGCCAAGCGAAACGTGGGATATTTTAAGATATCCCGTCAATAAATTTTTATTTTGATGTCAGTGACATCGAACTTTCTACGGAGAGTTTGATCCTGGCTCAGGACGAACGCTGGCGGCGTGCCTAATACATGCAAGTCGAGCGGACTGATGGGGAGCTTGCTCCCCTGACGTCAGCGGCGGACGGGTGAGTAACACG
>NZ_PDOF01000010.1 GCF_003226345.1 Alteribacter lacisalsi
GCTTAACCGTCGATGTCGTTGGTCTTCTAAGACGCCGGCTACTCTCATAGCCGGTGAAATTCACAAAGAATTTCTTCAAATTTGGAAATTTGATGTCGTTACTGTTATCTGGTTTTCAAAGAACATAGTTGGTGGAGCCTAGCGGGATCGAACCGCTGACCTCCTGCGTGCAAAGCAGGCGCTCTCCCAGCTGAGCTAAGGCCCCTTACTGAATAATGTTGTAATGGTGGGCCTGAGTGGACTCGAACCACCGACCTCACGCTTATCAGGCGTGCGCTCTAACCAGCTGAGCTACAGGCCCCAAATGGGGTTTTTAGTCAGAAAAAAAGTCCTGAGAGATTGATCTCTCAAAACACTGTTTCCGCTTTCTGAAAGGCATAACCTCTCAAAACTAAACAAAAAGCCAGGGGCGAAACCTGTGTTGAAACGTTTGAGCTTCAAAAGCTCCTTAGAAAGGAGGTGATCCATCCCCACCTTCCGGTAGGGATACCTTGTTACGACTTCACC
>NZ_PDOF01000011.1 GCF_003226345.1 Alteribacter lacisalsi
GCTTAACCGTCGATGTCGTTGGTCTTCTAAGACGCCGGCTACTCTCATAGCCGGTGAAATTCACAAAGAATTTCTTCAAATTTGGAAATTTGATGTCGTTACTGTTATCTGGTTTTCAAAGAACATAACCTTAAAAGCAAACGCTTTTAAAGAGAGAGTGTGACCTCTCAAAACTAAACAAAAAGCCAGGGGCGAAACCTGTGTTGAAACGTTTGAGCTTCAAAAGCTCCTTAGAAAGGAGGTGATCCATCCCCACCTTCCGGTAGGGATACCTTGTTACGACTTCACC
>NZ_PDOF01000012.1 GCF_003226345.1 Alteribacter lacisalsi
TACAATTAAAGGCTCCTTTTGGAGCCTTTTTTTTTGGAGATTTTCAACGTGAAAAAATTATTATTCGCAATTCCTTTAGTTGTTCCTTTCTATTCTCACTCCGCTGAAACTGTTGAAAGTTGTTTAGCAAAACCCCATACAGAAAATTCATTTACTAACGTCTGGAAAGACGACAAAACTTTAGATCGTTACGCTAACTATGAGGGCTGTCTGTGGAATGCTACAGGCGTTGTAGTTTGTACTGGTGACGAAACTCAGCGTTACGCTAACTATGAGGG